>CAZADK010000250.1:2483-6679 GCA_964483855.1 uncultured Rhodoferax sp. | reverse complement strand
CCCTGGCTTCGCCAGGCCCCCCGAGGGGGTGCGAGGAAACTTGGGACGGCCCGGCGTTTCCTCATGCGGTATCGGGGCTTACGCAAGCTCGAGGAATTGCAGCACCGCATCGAGATGGTCGTCGAAATCGCTCAGGCCGTGATCGCCCTGCTCCAGCAAACGCAGGTGTGCGCCGGGATAACGATGCACCATTTCTTTCCAGTCCAGCACCTCGTCGCCCTTGGCCGCGAGCAGGAAATAACGCGGTGGATCTGCTGGCCCACCACACTGCAAGGCGCGCAACTCGTCCACATGGGCTGAGGTGAAGTCGATCTGCTGCGCGGGGTCGTGCCAGAGCGTGTGGTTGCCGACGTGACGGCTCAGATCGCGTGCCGCAAACACGGCCGGATTGAGCAACACCGCCTTGCAACCGCGTTGCTCGGCCAGCCAGGTGGCGTAAAAGCCGCCCAACGACGACCCGACCACGGCCATGCGCGGGCCCGGCCAGCCCGCGGTACCCTGCACCAGCATGTGCATCGCCTGGCGCGGCGATGGCGGCAGTTGCGGGCACCACCAGGTGACTGCGGGATGGTCCCGTGCCACCCGCTGGGCCATGATGCGGGCTTTCATCGACTGCGCGGAGGAACGGAAACCGTGCAGGTAGAGCAGATGGGTGATCGACTTCGGTTGCGCCATGCCGGCATCATAGGCAAGCCGGCGACGCGGGATAATGCCGCCCATGGCCGCCGTTTTTGACAAACCGTCGTTGTGGCGACGGATCCTGCCCCTTTTCACCGGCTTTGACGCGCCGCTGCTGATCGCCGTACTGGCGCTGGCCGGTGCCGGCCTGCTGACGATGTATTCGTCCGGATTCGACCATGGAACCCGGTTCGAGGACCACGGCCGCAACATGCTGCTTGCTGCCGCCATCATGTTCGTCGTGGCCCAGGTGCCGCCGCAGCGGCTGATGGCGGTTGCGGTGCCGTTGTATGCGGTCGGCATCGCTCTGCTCATCGCGGTGGCGCTGTTCGGCATCACCCGCAAAGGCGCGACCCGCTGGCTGAATCTGGGTATCACGATCCAACCCAGCGAAATCCTCAAGATCGCGATGCCGTTGATGCTGGCCTGGTGGTTCCAAAAGCGCGAAGGCCAGCTGCGACCGCTGGACTTCTCGGTGGGCGCGTTGCTGCTGGCGATACCGGTGGGCCTGATCATGAAGCAGCCCGACCTGGGCACCTCGCTGCTGGTGCTGGCCGCCGGGCTGTCAGTGATCTTTTTCGCCGGACTGAGTTGGCGCCTGGTGCTGCCGCCGGTGCTGATTGCGGTGCTCGGCATCGGCCTGCTGGTGCTGTTCGACTCCGACTTGTGCGCCGACGGCGTGCGCTGGGTGGTGCTGCGCGACTATCAGCAGCAACACATCTGTACCCTGCTCGACCCGGCCAAGGATCCGCTGGGCAAGGGCTTCCACATCATCCAGGGCATGATTGCGATCGGCTCTGGCGGGGTATGGGGCAAGGGTTTCATGCAGGGCACGCAGACTCACCTGGAGTTCATCCCCGAACGCACGACCGACTTCATCTTCGCCGCGTATTCCGAGGAGTTCGGCCTGCTTGGCAACCTGCTGCTGATCGGGGCCTTCATTTTCCTGGTGCTGCGCGCGCTGAGCATTGCGCTGGAAGCACCCACGCTGTTTTCCCGGCTGCTGGCGGGCGCACTGGCGATGATTTTCTTCTCCTATGCCTTCGTCAACATGGGCATGGTCAGCGGCATCCTGCCAGTGGTCGGCGTGCCCTTGCCTTTCATCAGCTATGGCGGCACGGCGATGGTGACGCTGGGACTGGCGCTGGGCATGCTGATGTCGATCGGCAAGGCCAAGCGCCTGGTGCAGACGTGAGCCACGCTGACTCACCCGCGCGCCGCCCGAAGGGCGAAACACACAGCGCAGTCGCATGACGAACGCCGTCTATCCGGTGGCGGTCATCGGCGTGGGCAACATGGGCGGCGCGATGGCGGCCCGGTTGCTGTCGCATGGCTGGCCGGTGCGGGTCTGCGACTTGGTACGCGAGCGCAGTCAGGCGCTGGTCGTGCTCGGGGCCACCGCGCACACGGCGCCAGCCGAGGCGGCACGCGAAGCCCGGCTGGTCATCGTCTGTGTCGTCGATGCTCAGCAGACGCGCGACGTGTTGTTCGGTGCCGGTGCCGTGGCCGACGCAATGCGGCTCGGCCACTGCGTGATGTTGTGCCCGACCATGGCGCCCGACGACGTGGAGTCGATCGCACTGCAATTGCGCCCGTTCGGCCTGCACTGCATCGACGCGCCGATGTCGGGCGGGCCGGCGCGGGCCCGCGATGGCAGCATGAGCCTGATGGTGGCCTGTGCACCAACGGTGTTCGAACGCCACCGCAGCCTGATCGAGACCTTGTCGTCCAGCGTGTTCCGGATCGGTGAACGTCTGGGCGATGGCGCGCGCACCAAGCTGGTCAACAACCTGGCCGCCGGCATCAACCTGGTGGCTGCCGCCGAAGTGCTTGCGTTGGCCGGCCGCATGGGACTGGACCTGGGCGCCACCCTCGATGTGATCGAGCGCTCCAGCGGGCAGAGCTGGATCGGCTCGGACCGGATGCGACGTGCCCTTGCCGGCGACTTCGCACCCCGCGCACACATGACGCTGCTCGAAAAAGACACCCGACTCGCGATGCATGCGGCGCAGCAACTCGGTTTCCAGGGCCCGCTGGGTGCCGCGGCACGCGACGCCTTTGCGCAAGCCAGCGGCGCCGGATTTGCCGAACTGGACGACGCGGCCCTGCTACAGTGGCTGGCCAGCGCGCCGCCCTCCGCCTGACTGGCCCGAACCCCGGGTGTCGAAGGGCCTTGCGCTTGTACGTAGCCAGGACACCACAGCCAACCTAAAATGCACCATGATCTCTCGCGAACCCACCATTGAACGCCTGGCCATCGCCAAGTCCCTGCTGCTTGAACCGTTCGGCCTGGACGAATCGCATCTGGGCCAGGCACTGGCCGAAATCCGGGCCCACAAGGTCGATGACGCCGACCTATATTTCCAGTACACCCGCAGCGAAGGCTGGGGCCTGGAGGAGGGCATCGTCAAGTCCGGATCGTTCAGCATTGACCAGGGTGTCGGCGTGCGCGCCGTCAGCGGCGAGAAGACCGCATTCGCATACTCGGACGATATTTCCCTTGCCTCGCTGCTCGACGCAGCACGAACCGTGCGCGCAATTTCGTCTGCCGCGCGCGGCGGCCGCACCAAGGTCGGGCCACGCACGATTGCCGGCAGTCGCTCGCTGTATCCGGACCTCGATCCGATCGCAACCATGGACAGCGCCGCCAAGGTCGCGTTGCTGGGCAAGGTCGAGCAACGCGCACGGGCCAAGGACCGGCGCGTGGCGCAGGTCATGGCTGGACTGGCCAGCGAATACGACGTGGTGCTGGTGGCGCGCGCCGATGGGACGCTGGCGGCCGACGTGCGACCGCTGGTACGCCTGAGCGTGACCGTGATTGCCGAGCACAAGGGCCGGCGCGAGATGGGCAGTGCCGGGGGCGGCGGGCGTTTTTCACTGGCCTATTTCGACGACGCGCTGATTGACAAATACGTGGACGAAGCCGTCGCCGCGGCGCTGACCAATCTGGGCTCGCGCCCGGCACCGGCGGGCGAGATGACGGTCGTGCTGGGGCCAGGCTGGCCCGGCATCCTGCTGCACGAGGCGATCGGCCACGGCCTGGAGGGTGACTTCAACCGCAAGGGCTCAAGTGCGTTCAGCGGCCGTATCGGGCAGCGGGTCGCGGCCAAGGGCGTGACCGTGCTGGACGACGGCACCATTGCCGACCGGCGCGGCTCGCTCAATGTCGATGACGAGGGCAATGCCAGCCAGCGCAACGTCCTGATCGAAGATGGCGTGCTCAAGGCCTACATCCAGGATGCGATGAATGCACGCCTGATGGGCGTGGCGGCTACCGGCAACGGCCGGCGCGAGAGTTACGCCCATGTGCCGATGCCGCGCATGACCAACACCTACATGCTCGGCGGCGACCGCGATCCACAGGAAATCGTCGCCAGCATCGAACGCGGCCTGTATGCCACCAACTTCGGCGGCGGACAGGTCGACATCACGTCGGGCAAGTTCGTGTTCTCGGCCAGCCAGGCGTTCTGGGTCGAAAAGGGCAAGATCATGTATCCGGTCAAGGGTGCGACCATCGT
>CAZADK010000250.1:0-2473 GCA_964483855.1 uncultured Rhodoferax sp. | reverse complement strand
CAACGGACCGGATGCGCTGACCCGGGTGTCGATGATCGGCAACGACATGGCGCTCGACAGCGGTGTCGGCACCTGCGGCAAGGAAGGCCAGAGTGTGCCGGTCGGCGTGGGGCAACCCACGCTGCGCATCGACGGCCTGACCGTGGGCGGCACGGCCTGATCCACCGGGCGGACCCGTCTTTTTTCGTGCTAAAGTCCCGCCCATGTCGATGAAGCGATTTCTCCTTGGCTTCTTCTGGTTCTCCCACGCCCCCGGCGCCAGAGAGAATTAGTCATAGCGACCCGCTGACCACCCTACCCTCGAAACCGCCGGCAAACCCGGCGGTTTTTTGTTTTCTGGCCTGCCTTTTTCAACCGGACTCCACACCATGACGCAACAAGCAACTTCCTGGCAATCTGGCTCCACCGCCTCGCACAGCGGGCCCGACCGCCGTCGCAATGCCAACAGCGACCGCACGAGCCAGACCGATGACGAACACATCAAGGCCATCAACGTGTTGCCTCCCCCGGACCACCTGATCCGTTTCTTCCCGATCCGGGGAACGCCGGTCGAGCAATTGATTACGTCCACGCGGCGCCATATTCAGGCGATCATGGCCGGGCAGGACGATCGCCTGCTGGTGGTGATTGGCCCGTGCTCGATCCATGACCCGGTTGCGGCGCAGGAATACGGGCGCCGGCTGGTGCAGCAGCGCGAGAAGTACCGCGACACGCTGGAAATCGTGATGCGGGTGTATTTCGAGAAACCCCGCACCACCATGGGCTGGAAAGGCCTGATCAACGACCCCTACCTGGACGAGACCTTCCGCATCGACGAGGGCCTGCGCATCGCGCGTCAGTTGCTGATCGAGATCAACCGGCTGGGCCTGCCCGCGGCCAGTGAGTTCCTGGACGTGATCTCGCCGCAGTACCTGGGCGACCTGATCGCCTGGGGCGCGATCGGTGCGCGCACCACCGAAAGCCAGGTTCACCGGGAACTGGCGTCGGGTCTGTCGGCACCGATCGGATTCAAGAACGGCACCGACGGCAATATCAAGATCGCCACGGACGCCATCCAGGCGGCAGCCGGCGGCCACCATTTCCTGTCGGTACACAAAAACGGCCAGGTCGCCATCGTGCAGACCAATGGCAACCAGAACTGCCACGTGATCCTGCGCGGCGGCAAGGCGCCAAACTACGACGCCGACAACGTGGCCGCGGCCTGCACCGCGTTGACCGCGGCCCAGCTACCACCCGCACTGATGGTCGACTGCAGCCACGCCAACAGCAGCAGGCAGCACGAGAAACAGCTCGACGTGGCGCGCAGCGTCGCCGCCCAGTTGGCCGGCGGCTCGACCAGCATATTCGGGCTGATGGCCGAGAGCCATCTGCAGGCCGGCGCGCAGCAATTCACGCCGGGGCAGGACGACGCCAGCAAGCTTGCATACGGCCAGAGCATCACCGATGCCTGCCTGGGCTGGGAACACTCGCTCGAACTGCTCGACACCCTGTCGCAGGCGGTCTCGGCGCGGCGCAAGCGGGTCGCCTGAAACTGCGCGTTTACCTTCAGACCGCTGCAGCGGGTTCGTGCAGCAGCGGTGCGGGCGCGCCGGCCTGCAGGCGCGCGAGCAGTTTCTGGTGAATGCCGCCGAAGCCGCCATTGCTCATGCACAGGATCTGGTCACCGGCGCGCACGGCTGCCAGCACCTGATCGACCAGCGAGCCGATATCGTCCGCCACCTGCGCTTTGTCGCCCAGCGGCGCCAGCGCCTCCCGGGCATTCCATCCCAGGCCGCCTGCGTGGCAGAACGACAGATCCGCCGCTGCCAGCGCCCAAGGCAGCTGGGCCTTCATCGCGCCGAGCTTCATGGTGTTGGTGCGCGGCTCGAACACTGCCAGAATGCGCACCGAGGGTCCGACCTTGCGCCGCAGCCCTTCGAGCGTGGTGTGGATGGCCGTCGGATGGTGGGCAAAATCGTCGAATACCGTGACCGGAGAGGCTGACCCGGGCATACCCGCAGGTACGACACTGCCGCGCAACTCCATGCGCCGACGCACGTTGGCGAACCGCGCCAAGGCCTGCGCCGCCAGCGCCGGTTCGACGCCCACGTGTTCGGCCGCGGCAATGGCTGCCAAGGCATTGAGCTGATTGTGCTGGCCGGTCAAGGTCCATGCCACCGACGCCACTGGCTCGCCCTGGCGCAGCACCTCGAACCGGTCTGGCTCGCCACGCGCGGTGAAGTCGCTGATGGCGGCGCCAAAACTGCGCTGCTCGCTCCAGCAGCCCGCAGCCATCACCCGTGCCAGACTCTCCTCCAGGCCGTTGACAACGATGCGGCCACTGCCGTGAGGTCCTGCGCCGGGAACGATGCGTACCAGGTGACGAAATTGCCGTTCGATGTCGGCCAGATCGTCAAAGATGTCCGCGTGGTCAAACTCCAGGTTGTTCAGGATCGCGGTGCGCGGCCGGTAGTGCACGAACTTGCTGCGCTTG
>CAZADK010000249.1:0-6682 GCA_964483855.1 uncultured Rhodoferax sp. | reverse complement strand
GGCAGCAACATGACAGCGCGCCCATTCTGTTAAACCAGGAGCCCCGGTGCGTAACTTGGCATTTTTCAGATCGGTGCTGCACATGTTGTGGATGCTGGTCACAGTCATCCCGTGGGGCATCATCATGGTGGTGGCATCGTCCTGGATCGGGGGCACCGCCCTGTGGTGGATGGCCGTGCGCTGGTTGCGCTGGGCTATCAATGGAGCCCGGCTGTTGCTGGGCATCGAGGTGCGGATCAACGGCATGGAGAACCTGCCCGACGGGGCCACCAGCCCGGCCATCCTGTTGGTCAAGCACCAATCGACGTTCGAGACCTTTCTGCTGCCGACGCTGATGCCGCATCCGCTGGCCTATGTGTTCAAGAAGGAGTTGCTGCACGTGCCCTTCTTCGGATGGGCGATGGGCCGGCTCGACATGATCCACATCGACCGCCAGCAACGGACGCAGGCATTTGGCAAGGTGGTCGCGCAGGGCAAGAAGCTGCTGGCACGCGGTACCTGGATCATCATGTTCCCGGAAGGCACCCGTATTTCCCGCGGACACAAGGGAGTCTACAAGTCAGGTGGCACCCGGCTGGCGATCGAGACTGGTGCGCCGGTCATTCCGATCGCCGTGACCTCCGCCAAGTGCTGGCCGCGCAAGGCCTTCATCAAGATGCCGGGTACGGTCGATGTGTCGATCGGCACGCCGATTCCCAGCGCCGGTCGGAAACCGGACGAACTGATGCGCGAGGTCGAAGCCTGGATCGAAGCCGAGATGCATCGGCTCGATCCACAGGCCTATCGCTGACACGATCTACTTCGCACGACCTTGTCGCCATGCGCGCATTGCTGCAATACACCCTTGACCTGTTCGCACCAGACGACGAGCGGCATCGAACGATGTCGCCAACGGCCCCGGTCGGGGGGGCGCCGCCGTCCAGTACGGTCGCCCGCCAGCCGGCGCCAGAGCCAGTCGATGCGGCGGTATTTCGCCATCCCCGTGCCAACCGGGAGATGCGCCTGTGCGGCAACCTCATCGGGTACGAGTTCAAGCGCGGCAAACGGCGCACCATCGGGTTCTCGGTGGGCGCCGAAGGATTGGTCGTGCATGCGCCGAAATGGGTCAGCCTGTCCGATGTGCAGTTGGCCGTCAACGAGAAGGCGCAATGGATTGTGCGCAAGCTGGTCGAGGCCCGGGAGCGCCATGCGCACATGCAAGCCAACCGCATCGAATGGCGCGACGGTGCCGAGTTTCCCTTCCTGGGCAGACCGATGCGGATCGTGCTGGACCCGTCCCATGCATTCGCCGGTGCCGGTGCGGGCGCCTGCCTGCAGCTGCATGAACCGCTATCAGACGTGCAGGACTCTGTTTGCGCCTTGCGGCTGGGCCTGCCGCACCATGCGACCGAACAACAGATCCGCGATACGGTGCAGGCATGGTTGATGCGCCAATCTCGACGCGTGTTCACTGAACGGCTCGACCATTTCGCGCCGCGGCTGCAGGTGCAGTGGTGTAAGTTGTCGCTCAGCAGCGCCGGAACTCGCTGGGGCAGTGCCCGTGCCGACGGATCGATCCGCCTGCACTGGCGGCTGATCCATTTCCGCATGGATGTGATCGACTACGTCGTGGCGCACGAGCTGAGTCATCTGCGGGTGATGGATCACAGCCCCCGGTTCTGGGACACGGTGCACTCCGTGATGCCCGACTACCAGACGCTGCGCGGGCAACTCAAGGACGAATCGATCCCGCGCTGGACCTGACCGCCACGCAGTACAGCCGCCATGCGTCAGGCGAGTGCCGAGAACCGGTAAACCCCGTCCGGGCCCAGTCGCCGCTGCAGGCGTCCCCGATACCACAAGGCGTGCAGGTGCGCGACCGCCTCGCCCATGGCGAAGGTCTTCTGGTGCAGATCCAGCGGACGCTTGAACATGACCGGAAGGATGTCGGCTGCGCAACGGGGCATCGTGCTGCAGGCCTGCATCACCTCGTCCAGGCGATCCCGGTGATGGTCGTGTAATTGTCCGATCCGCACATGCAAACCGGTGAACGGCTTGCCGTGCGAGGGCAACGTCAACGTGTCTTCGGGCAGGTCCCGGAAGCGGTCGATCGAGTCCAGGAATAGCGTCAACGAGTCGGCTTCAGGCTCGACTTCATACACGCTGACATTGGTCGAAATACGCGGCAGCATCATGTCGCCGCCGATCAGCAATTTCAGCTCGTCGCAATACAGCGCGATATGTTCCGGCGCGTGGCCAAAACCACTGATGCAACGCCAATGTCGCTGGCCGATCGTCAGCACATCGGCTTCTGCCATCCGGCGGTATTGGTGCGGCACGCTCGGTACCAGGCTGGGGAAGTAACGGGCGCGAGCCTTGATCTGTTTGATCGATGCCGGATCGTTCAGCCCGTGCGAGGCGAAGAAATCGGCGGCGGCTTCACCACCGAATGCTGATGGCCCCATCGCCGCCAACCGCGCCACGTTGTAATCGGTCGCGCTGATCCACAGGCGCACGTCCCAGCGCTGACACAGCCAGTCCGCCAGGCCGACATGGTCGGGATGCATGTGGGTCACGATGACACGCAGGATCGGCAACCCGTCCAGCCCATGCGCGAATACCTGCTCCCATTGGGCGCGGGACGCGTCACTCGCAATGCAACAGTCGACCACACTCCAGCCCTGGCGGCCATTGATCTCATCGCGCAGCAACCACAGGTTGATGTGGTTCAGCGCAAACGGCAGCGACATCCGTATCCAGCGCACGCCCGGCGCCACGTCCATCGTGCGTCCCGGCTCCGGCATGGCGTCGCCCAGAGGATAGTGCAGCTGGCTTTCGAGTTCGTTCATGGTATCGGCTATAAATTGACGTTTACGTAAACGTCAGTTGTAATCCGTCATTGTAGGAACACGCGGTGGCCGTAGCTGTCGCCTGTGTATTCCGGGGCCGACGCCTCGACAGCGGAGCGTGTCATGATCATGGCCAACCAATTCACCATCAGCGACCTTGCGCAAGAATTCGACCTGACGACGCGGGCGATCCGTTTCTACGAGGACATGGGACTGTTGCAACCGCAACGGGTTGGGCCCGCAGGTCGCAGCCGGGTCTACAGCGCACGAGACCGAACCCGGCTCAAGCTGACGCTTCGCGCCAAGCGCCTGGGGTTGTCGCTGACCGAGGCGCGCGAGATTCTCGACATGTACGACAGCCCGCGCGATACCAGGCCGCAACTGCGCAAGTTCCTGAATGTCCTGGCAGCGCACCGGCTGGCGTTGGAGCAGCAGATGGGCGACCTGCAGGCCAACCTCGACGAAGTCAAGGAGCATGAGCAGGAGGCGACCACCCTGCTGGCGAAGTCCGACAAGCGCCGTGTGGTCGGCTGAGATCCGTTGCCAGGTTTCGGGGTGACTTTTCGTGTCGATTGCTCCATAATTGACGTTTACGTAAACGTCAATCAATGCATCCGTCCGCGCCCAACCCAGTGACGTCCACCAACACCCCTGTCAGCCCGCTGCATTCCGCCCTGTTTCACCGGGTATTGGTCAGTTTCGAGCGCCAGGGCATGATGGTCCATTTGGGCGCTCGCCTGCTCGACGTGGGGCCAGGCGTGTGTGAGTTGGCGTTGCCGTATTCCGACAAGGTGACGCAGCAACAGGCCGGCTTCCATGGCGGGGCCATGGGCGCGCTAGCCGACATTGCCGGCGGTTATGCCGCCCTCACGGTTGCGCCCGATGGCATGGAGGTCACGACGGTGGAGTACAAGATCAATTTCCTGGTCACTGCGCGCGGTGGCACCTTGCGTGCCAGGGGGGTGGTTGTGCGTGCCGGCAAGCGCATCATCGTGACCACCGCGACGGTCGTGCATTTGGGCGACAACGGGCAGCGGACCGACTGCGCCGTGATGCAGCAGACCCTGGTTCCGGTGGCCAAGACGTATTGACGGGGCGTGAACCCTCAACCCTTCCAGATTGCATCAGGAGAACGCCATGAATGGTTTACCCGGACTCGATTTTCAGTTGGGCGACGACATCGATGCCTTGCGCGACGCGGTGCGCACCTTCGCGCAGGCCGAAATCGCGCCGCGCGCCGCCGACATCGACCGTAGCGACCAGTTTCCGATGGACTTGTGGCGCAAGATGGGTGATTTGGGGGTGCTCGGCATCACGGTCGGTGAAGAGTATGGTGGTGCCGGCATGGGTTACCTGGCGCACATGATCGCGATGGAAGAGATCAGCCGTGCGTCGGCTTCGGTCGGCCTGAGTTACGGCGCCCATAGTAATCTGTGCGTCAACCAGATCCGACGCAACGGCAGCGATGCGCAACGCCAGAAATACCTGCCCAAGCTGGTCAGCGGCGAAAATGTCGGCGCGTTGGCGATGAGTGAGTCGGGCGCTGGCAGTGACGTGATCTCGATGAAACTCAAGGCCGAGGACAAGGGCGGTTACTACCTGCTCAACGGCAGCAAATTCTGGATCACGAACGGCCCGGACGCAGACACTCTGGTGGTGTATGCCAAGACCGAGCCGGAGCTGGGCGCACGCGGCATCACCGCCTTCCTGATCGAAAAAGGCATGAAGGGGTTTTCCATCGCGCAAAAGCTCGACAAACTTGGCATGCGCGGTAGCCACACCGGCGAACTCGTTTTCGACAATGTCGAGGTGCCACGGGACAACATCCTGGGCGGCCTCAACAGCGGCGCCAAGGTCCTGATGAGTGGCCTGGACTACGAGCGTGCGGTCTTGTCGGCTGGGCCGATCGGCATCATGCAGGCGGTGATGGACAACGTGGTGCCCTACATCCACGATCGCAAGCAGTTCGGCCGGAGCATCGGTGAGTTCCAGCTGGTGCAAGGCAAGGTCGCCGATATGTACACCGTGCTGCAAGCAGGCCGTGCCTATTGTTACACCGTGGGCAAGAATCTCGATTCGCTGGGCAGCGAGCATGTGCGCCAGGTCCGCAAGGACTGCGCCTCCGTGATCCTGTGGTGCGCCGAAAAGGCTACCTGGATGGCGGGCGAAGGCATTCAGCTGTTCGGTGGCAACGGTTACATCAACGAATACCCGCTCGGCCGCCTGTGGCGCGATGCCAAGCTCTACGAGATCGGCGCAGGTACCAGCGAGATCCGCAGGATGCTGATTGGGCGCGAGTTGTACAACGAGACCGCCTGACAGGTTGCGTGCAGGGACAATCGACCGATGACGACATTGACACTCGACGAGTTGTTCGCCCACAACCGCGCATGGGCCGCCCAGATGGAAACCGAGCGACCGGGATTCTTCACCGCGCTCAACGCACAGCAGAAACCCAGATACATGTGGATCGGCTGCTCGGACAGCCGGGTGCCGGCGAACCAGATCACCGGGCTGGAGCCAGGCGAGGTGTTCGTGCACCGCAACGTCGCCAATGTCGTCGTGCACTCCGACCTCAATGCCTTGTCGACGATCCAGTTCGCGGTCGAGCGGCTCAAGGTCGAGCACGTGATTGTTGTGGGCCACTACGGCTGCGGTGGTGTGCAGGCGGCGCTGGAGAACATTCGCACCGGCCTGGCCGACAACTGGCTGCGCCACGTGCAGGATGTGCGCGACCGGCATGCCAGTCTGCTCCAGCAAACTCCCGCGCAACTGCGCCATGACGTATTGTGCGAGCTCAACGTGATCGAGCAAGTGGTCAATGTCGCGCACACCACCGTGGTTCGTGACGCCTGGGCCCGTGGCCAGAAGCTGACGCTGCATGGCTGGGTCTACGGCCTGAAGGATGGCCTGCTCAAGGACCTCCATATGTCGGTGCCGGGTGTGGACTGGCTGGACGGCTTGTACCGGGTTGCCGTCGCCCATGTGTCGGAAGTCGATCGCGGCTGAACATCCGTGCCAGGAGCCCGCAGCGTGTTTCCCCAGCGACTTGATTCGACAGTCGCCTATGGCGTAGCCAAGGCGATGATGGACGGTTTCAACCGCCACTATCGGCTGTTCCGCTCCGAGTCGGCACGCGCCAAGCACCGGTTCGAAACCGCCGACTGGCACGGGCAGCAGCGGGCCCAGCGCGAGCGGATCGAGTTCTATGACTTGCGAGTGCGCGAGTGTTCGCGCCGCCTGGAGCGTGAATTCAAGGCGGGCAAGCAGCCGATGGAAGTCTGGCAGCAGGTCAAGCTGCATTACATCGGCCTGCTGGTCGACCATCACCAGCCGGAACTGGCCGAGACCTTCTTCAACTCGGTCACGACCAAGATTCTGCACCGCAGCTACTTCCAGAACGACTTCATCTTCGTGCGGCCGGCCGTCAGCACCGAGTACATCGAAAACGACGAGCCGCAGGCACTTCCGACCTACCGGTCCTACTATCCGTCGCAGGACAACCTGAAGCAGGTGCTCGGACAAGCGGTCGGCGACTTCAAGCTGCGCCGGGAGTTCGAGAACCTGTCACGCGACTGTGGTTTCGTGACGCAGGCCATGCACAAGCGCATGGGCGATGTCGCGTTGCGGGCGAATTTTCAGTTGCAGCTGCTGTCCAGCCTGTTCTTCCGCAACAAGGGCGCCTATATCGTCGGCAAGATCATCAACGGTTTCACCGAGGAGCCGTTCGCTCTACCGCTGTTGCACAACAAGTCCGGCAAGCTCGTGATCGACGCAGCCTTGTTCGGCGAGGCCGATATGCTGATCTTGTTCAGTTTTGCGCGCGCCTACTTCATGGTCGATATGGAGGTGCC
>CAZADK010000248.1:0-6684 GCA_964483855.1 uncultured Rhodoferax sp. | reverse complement strand
ACCGCGCCATGGCTTTGACCAAAGACATGGCCGTGCGGTGCACCCAGCGGTGCCACCAGAAACGCGATGCGCTCGGCATATTCACCCCGCAAGTCATCCATCATCGCCATGACCTCCATACCGCCCATGGACCGGATGTCATACGCCAACACCAGCGCCGGCTGTCCCTGTCCTATGCGCGCCAAATCGGTCGAATACGGGTTGCGCGGCAGCTGGCTCCAGACCAGCGCGAAGACGCCGCCAGCGATGGCCAGATAGATCAGCCATTTGCTCCAGCGCGGCAGTCCCTGTTGTTGCACGGGCGTCATGGGTCTCGCTCTCAAACAAAAAAAGGCAATGCAGCTGATCAATCAGCGCAGGCCCGATGCGGTGAAGGGTTTCAAGAAATCTTCCCTGTTTTCCTCGTTTCGCGTTGCACCGAGGGTATTGGTACCTGACCCAGAGCTTTCAAGCCACCTTCGATGACGGCCCCTGTGCCTGGTCCCCCTTTCAAGAAAGAGCTCATTGCGGTAGAGAACCTGCGCTTTAGCGGGGAATAGGCATTGGTGCGTCAGCCAGGTCAGCCGCACTGGACGCACCGCGATTACAGTTTTATGGGCCCAGACGGTGGACCAAACCAAACGGGCGTCAGCCGGCATGCTTGAGGGTTAACGCGCCTGGCCTTAGCGGCGTGCCGCCTGTCCCAACTCGCAAACCCAGTCATGGTGTCAGGGCGGCAAGTTAAACGGTCTGCAATCGCTGCCCGGTGTCGAAAACCAGTTCACGCTCCGGCCAGCGCATGGCGGCCAGCTTGAAGCGGCTGCCGATGGCTGAGCAGTCAGTTCTTTCCCGCCAACGCCCGCCGACGGAATAGTCCACGCAGAAAACATTGTGCTTCACGCCGTGCCAGGCGTGCGGGTCGACACCCAGAAAAAGGTCCGGGTCGCCCTTGCCGACACTGGAGCGGTCGACGGGCTGTGCCGTGCGCCAGTAATGCCCGACGATCACCGGCACGTCGTCCGTGTATTCGTCCCACCAGCAGACACGGTCAACGAAGCGCCACTTGTGGCTGCTGAAAAACGGATCGGAGCCTTTGCGCTCGACGCCCGACGTCAGAACCCTGATCGGGTTGCCCGCCTGACTGGTGACGTCGTATTCGGCGACGGCATGCAGGAAGGGAATTACCCGGTTCTCGTCTTCAAGTTGCTCGCGCCATCGATTCTTTTCTTCCATGTAGCGTTGGTGGCGCCCGTCCTCTTTCATGGCGGCGTCCACGTCCTGTTGATATCGACCATAGACGACGTGGGCGTGTTCATCGGTCAGCTGGCGCGCTATTGCAATCTCCTCGTCCTGCCATGCCGCATGAACCACGCGCAGGTCTTCGCGTTCCATTGCAAGCGGCAGCCCGTGCAGGAATCGCCAGATCTCTTCGCGCTGCCAGGCAGTTGGACGCGTAAAAGGCAGGTAGCGACTATCGGTTTCGACTCGCTCGTCGAAAAACCAGCCGGAACCGTCCTTTGCGTCGCCGCGGAGCAGATTGAGTTCATGGTTGCCTAGGATGCAAACCGCCCGGTCCGCCTCGACCAGCCGCTTCACCAGGAGCACGACACCCACGCTGTCGTGGCCGCGGTCGCACAGATCACCCAGAAAGACCAGGGTGCGATCATCGGGGTGGTGTCCATGATCGTCGTAACCCAGGTGAACGAGCAAGGACTTGAGCGCGTCGTATTCGCCGTGGATATCACCGATCACGTCGAGCCGCCCCGCCGGCAGGGGACGAACCAAACTGGTTGTGGAGGTCATATTGTTGCGCCCGTAAGTAGTCGGGCCTTTTTGCAGCGGCCCGTGGCGCGACGCGGTGCGGTGCAGCGCGCAACCTGCATTCGTCCAATGGAGCGCAGCTGCCGTTGGGAGGTGGCAATCATGTGCAGTTCCGCACGGCAGCTTTTGTTCTGGTCATAGACAGATCAAATCATGAGTTCGGCATAGGCGCACCGGCGATCGGCTCAATACCGTCTGAACGGCAGGTCGTTTTCACGCTTGGACTCAATTGTGCGCGCCGACGCCAATTTGACCTGGGGGCGGGTGCCGCAGCAACCACCGTGACCTGATCCGCGCGGCAGCGGTGCGGCTGGCACGGGCCTTGCTGCAGCCAGCGACCGACACGGCAAAACCATCCAACCAGAGAACATCCTTCATGGAAACACCCGCAAACAGCTCACCACTGCTGCTCAGCGTGAACACTGGCACGGTCCAGCCATTGGTCGCAGGCCAGCGGACCGTGCCGTCGGAGTTCCGGCGATCACCGGTGGCCGGCCCGGTCACAGTCGGGCCGCTGGGTCTGACCGGTGACGAACATGCCGATCTGAAGGTACACGGCGGGATCGAAAAGGCGGTGTATGCCTACCCTGTCGAACACTACCCCTTATGGCGGAGCCAGCGGCTTGAACACGGGGTCGGCCTGCCCGGCGAGTCACTGGCGCCGGGTTTTCTGGGTGAGAACCTCACGGGTTCCGGCTTGACGGAGCATTCCGTGTGGATCGGCGACGAACTGCATTTTCCAGACTGCGTGCTGCGCGTCACGATGCCGCGCCAGCCCTGCTTCAAGTTCAACGCGGTACTGGGTTTCACGCAGGCCGCTCGCACGCTGATGCAAGCGGGTGTCAGCGGCTTTTACCTGGCGGTGCAGGTTGCGGGATCGATCCACGCAGGGCAGCCGGTGCGCCTGGTGGCCGGTGCCCGCACCCAGTCGGTGGCGCAATGCCTGGACGTGTTGCGCCTCCAGTGGAAGCTGAAGGCTCCCGAGGCACCGATAGAGCCCTGAGGCATGCCGCAGGGCGCAACCGGCTCAGGCGACGGGCGGCTCCACCCAGCGTGGCCAGCGCCGGCGCATGGCTTCGCACTCGGGCGTTCGGACATCGGTGGTCAGCTCCAGGCTCGCGCGCGTCAGCGCCAACAGTTTTTCCACCGCGTAGTCGCCATAGTCGGTCCGGCGCATGCCGGCATGCCGGGCACCGAGCACCAGGCGCTGTATGCCCGCTTCTTTCAGCGCCCAGCAGCACATCGGGCAGGGCTCCATGGCCGAATACAGCGTGCAGCCATCCAGCCGGGCGCTGCCCAGGCGGTCACAGGCATCGCGGATCGCCCGGATCTCCGCATGGGCGGTGGCATCACCGGTCGTGGCGACACGGTTGGAACCCACACCCACCACCTGTCCGTCTCGCACAACAATCGCCGCTACCGGGCAGTCACCGCGCTGAAGAGCCTCCTCGCAATGGGCAAGCACCTGGCCCATGAGGGCGCCGTCCGTCGTCGCCTGGCGCAGGGCGGGGTCTGCTTTCATCGTGGCTCCTTCTTGCGGCGCCAGTGTAGTGCCGGCCGTGTCCGCGCATGCGGGGCCCTGCGACATTTCAAACGGCATGTATTGCCTGTTTCCAAGTCTACTGGGACGGACTCGCCCGCTCAGGGCTGACCTTCCGGGCAGTTTGGACCTGGCCAATGGCACGCTGCGTAGCAGCAGCCCCAGGTGCGTGAGAATCCGCTCTTATCCCCGGTGCACCCAGGATGGCCGCAATGATCTTGCGCTTGGGCTGCGTGCGACGCTGCGTAGCAGCAGCCCCAGGTGCGTGAGAATCCGCTCTTATCCCCGGTGCACCCAGGATGGCCGCAATGATCTTGCGCTTGGGCTGCGTGCGTCCCGGGTTGGGGCATCGCCGTTCTCGTGCATCGGGTTGCCCCAAAAACGTTGGAAACTCCAGGCTCCCCGGCGCGCCTTGACGCGTTACATTGGCATTGTTGGCGTTCACCCCGGCAGCGGCATTTTCCGCGCAGGCAGCCGCTCCCAGTGGCATCGAGAAAGGCGCACCCATGGACAAGACCGTTGCGGCCGCCCAGGCCATTGCCACCGCCCGCTGCACGCGAACGGCGCTGCCGGCGCTCGCAGCTGACATTGCGCCGCAGAGTCTTGCCGAGGGCTACGACGTGCAAGAGACGCTGCGCGACCTTTTGCAGCCCAGGCTTGGCGTATTGACCGGCTACAAGATCGGTTGCACCAGTGCCGTCATGCAGCAGTACCTGTCGATTCCCCATCCGTGTGCTGGCAGCATTTTCGTCAGCCAGGTTCATGACAGCGGCGTGACCTTGCGTGCCAACGACTATGTACGCGTCGGTGTCGAATGCGAAATCGCGGTGCGCCTGGGCCGTGATCTGCCGGCCGATGGCGCGCCGCTCACGGATGGCGGCTTGGCGCAGGCAATCGACTGCTATTTCCCGGCCGTCGAGATCGTCGATGACCGTTATGCGAATTGGGAAACCTTGGGTGCGCCCACCTTGGTGGCCGATGACTTTTTCGCCGCCGGTTGTGTGCTGGGCCGGCCCGTGCCGCGGTCCGCGATTGCCGACTTGCGCGACGCGCGGGGCAGCGCACTGATCAACGGCCATGAGGTCGCAACCGGCACTGGTGCCGACGTGCTCGGCCATCCCCACCTCGCGTTGCGGTGGCTGGCCCAACACCTGGCCACGCGTGGGCAAGGTATGCGCGCCGGACAAATTGTCATGACCGGCAGCCTGGTCAAAACTGTGTGGCTGGGTGTCGGCGATTCGGTGCAGATGGTGTTTTCCGGGCTGGGCGAGGTGGAACTGGCCTTTGTCTGACGTTGCGCCGCGCCCGGCGCCCGGTGTCGTCATGAGTCACGTGCGGGCAAAGATCAAGGCGTTGCTGGTTGTTCAGTAACCCGCAAGGGACAGGAATTTCGGTTGCGGCCGCCCTTCGACCTGTCGCTTGCGTCTGCAACCGCACAGACACAGCGCGCGAATTGCACGAAGCTGCAGTTGGATCCGACACCCGCCGTCGGAACCGCGTCGTTTCACCAACGGTGGCGCACGGGCAACTGACCGGTCATGGGCCGGCTCGGATGCCTCGCCGCATGTGGATGAAGGCGCGGCCATGACGGCACTTTGGTCCCGAACCCGGGGCCACCATTTGAAAGGCCACGCCATGACCGTCGCACGTATCACCGAAATCAGCAGCGTAAGCAATGTCAGCTTCCAGGAAGCCATCGACCAGGGGGTTGAGCGCGCAAACAAGACGCTGAAGAATGTCAAGGGGGCCTGGGTGAAAGACCAGGAAGTCACCGTCGACAACGGCAAGATCACCGGATACAAGGTGATACTGAAGGTGACCTTCATCCTGATGGATTGATTCGAAACGTCACCACGATTTTCAAGAGGCCCGCAGTGCAAGCTACATCGACGATGCGATGCTCTTGCTACTTGGTGCGAAGTATGTGGTAACCGATGACGGCGAAGCCGATGCCAGTCACCGCAGGCGGGAGACCTTGGACAACCCATCCGAGAACGAGCATCACGGCAGCTAGAACGAAGAGAATGATTGCGACCATCTTGTGATTCATGGGGTCTTCGTTCCTGTAGTTGGGCTGTCGATGATCTCACGCGGCTGGCACGCCGGCAGCCTTGAGGACGACACGCACGCGTTGGCGGCCTTGTCCTACGCAGCGGCGCGGTGAACTGGTCTTGGCGTGCGAGCAGCCGATGATAAGCTGACTCTAGCCACTTCAAGTGACGCATGCCCGCAACCGCACTTGCCGCGCCGCCATTGCACCCGCGCCCGCATGGCAGGCCCACTCCGACCCCATCGCCGCTCCATAGCGGGCGTCCCAAGGAAACCACATGAAAATTCTGATGATCCTGACCTCGCACGACCAACTCGGCAACACCGGCAAGAAGACCGGTTTCTGGCTGGAAGAGTTCGCTGCGCCTTATTACATCTTCAAGGACGCGGGCGCCGAGATCGTGCTCGCTTCGCCCAAGGGCGGGCAGCCGCCGCTTGACCCCAAGAGTGACGACGAAGACGCGCAGACCAAGGACACGCGCCGCTTCAAGAAGGACAAGGCAGCAATGGACGTGCTCGCCCACACCACCAAGCTGGCCGAAGTTTCGGGCGAAGGTTTCGACGCGGTGTTCTACCCCGGTGGCCACGGCCCGCTGTGGGACCTGGCAGAGGACGCAGACTCCATCAAGTTGATCGAGTCGATGTCGGCAGCCGGCAAGACAGTGTCGGCGGTGTGCCACGCGCCCGCCGTGTTTCGCCATGCGAAGTCGGCTGACGGCGCGCCGCTGGTCAAGGGAAAGAAGGTCACCGGCTTCACCAACAGCGAGGAAGAGGCGGTGCAGCTGACCAAGGTCGTGCCCTTTCTGGTGCAAGACATGCTGGAGTCCAAAGGTGGCCTGTACCGCAAGGGCGATGATTGGCAATCCTACGTCGTCACCGACGGCAAACTGATCACTGGCCAGAACCCTGCGTCTTCGGCTGCCGCCGCGCGCGCGGTGTTGGCGCAACTCAAAGACGCCTGACTCGCCCGGGCCCCACTTCATGAGGAAACGCCGGGCCGCCCCCAAGTTTCCTCGCACCCCCTCGGGAGGCCTGGCGAAGCCACGGCTGGGGGCGCTCAACAGGAGAATTCATGGCCTACCAAAGCACCAACCCCTACAACGGCAAGGTCGTCAAGACCTTCGACGAAATCGACGATGCACGGCTCGAGGCCAAGCTGACGGCGGCGCAGGACTGTTTTGAGCAAGTCTGGCGACGCAGGAGTTTCGCCGAACGCAAGGTGGTGTTGTCGCGGGCCGCCGCGATCATGCGCGAACGCACGCAGGAGTTCGCCGAACTCATCACGGTCGAGATGG
>CAZADK010000247.1:0-6690 GCA_964483855.1 uncultured Rhodoferax sp. | reverse complement strand
CCACAGGTCCGCGGTTCGAATCCGTGAAGCGCCACCAGATTCCCCAGCGTAGTTATGAGAAAGCCTGCTATTTAAACGGTAGCAGGCTTTTTTGGTTTTGGACAATGGGAACGCTGGTGGGACACTGCGGTTGAAAAATGGCGACGGCGGGAACGTTTTACTGGCTGGTTGTTTCTGGCGGCGAACTAGCGGACTTTCAGGTTTCGCGTCGGCTGTAGGCAAAAGCGACCGGCCAAAGGCAAGATGTCCGAGCGCGTTTGGCTCGGGAAACGCGCCGGCATGACGTTGCTACAACTGCTGCCGTGGGACGCCATCCGGACTGGATAGAGCACGAACAGCTGCATCCGAAGTTCGCCCATTGGCGCGTGCATGGCGCAGTGAACTGCGCACCCATCGGTTGCCCTTCTCTGCGCCCTCCAACCTTCACGGAGCGAACACCCGACGCCCGGCTCGACGACGGCATGTCCCGCTTCATGGGCGACATCAAGCGCAACCGTTGTGCCGACGTCCGGCCGAGTTCAGCGAGACTTTCAAGTGGCTCCGGGAGGATTTCGAGCAGGGCCACAACGGGGTGCACCGCCGGTTGGGTCGCCCGGCGATCCAATTCCTGAGCACAACTCAAGGCCTTGGACGATTCCTGCTGAAGTTGGCATACAGTCGATCGGCCAATGAACAAGCATCAGCCCCTGTCACATCAATTTCAAGGAGACACCATGCGCAACACCCGTTTGATCCTCGCTCTGTCAGCCGCCACCGTATTGCTGGCGGCCTGCGCCACAACCCCCTCCAGCGGGCCGATGGGCTTCTTCGTCACGAGCGCCGGCCCCGGTGATGGCGCCAACCTCGGTGGCCTGGCCGGAGCCGACGCGTATTGCCAGAAGCTGGCGACCTCGGCAGGTGCCGGCATGCGAACCTGGCGCGCATACCTCAGTACTGGCTGGACCAGCAATACACCCGTCGTCAACGCGCGCGATCGCATTGGCAAAGGCCCCTGGCTCAATGCCAAGGGTGTGTTGATCGCGCGCGACGTGGAGCATCTGCATGGCGCCAACAACCTGACCAAGGCCACCGCCCTGGACGAAAAGGGCGCATTGGTCAATGGCCGCGGCGACACGCCGAACAAGCACGATATTCTGACCGGCTCGAGCAGCGATGGCAGGGCGTTTTCGTCAGCTCCGGGCATGCCTGAGATGACCTGCGGCGAATGGACAAAGAATGGCGACGGTTCGGCGATGACCGGCCACCATGACCGCACTGGGCTGGCCGCCGACGCTTGGTCGGTGTCCTGGAACTCGTCGCACAACTCGGTCGGTTGCGGCCAGCAGGCGCTCACGCGCACCGGCGGCGCCGGACTTTTTTACTGCTTCGCGGCCGACTGACGTCGGCGATGGGCACAGCGAGGTGCCGCGCTTGGTGGCCCCAGGCGGTGTGGCAAAGCGGTCAGGTAGCGACCCCCGCGCCGTGCCATGGCATCCACCCGATCGCCAACGCGCATCAGCTTCGCAATGCGTGACTGGTGAAACCGCGCTCGTGCGGTTGGCACCAGCGTCCCATGATCAACCTCGCCGCGCATGGTTATCCGGTGCTGAGCGGCCGGGGGCGGCGGAGCTGCTGCACTGGTCGTGCAGGTGCCTGCGAAGACGATCTGTACGCAACCATGGACTGGACAAACTCGCTCTTCGCGCAGGGGAGCTTCAGCCTAGAATGACGCGATGCGGGTAGTACGGAAGCTTGCTGCAGAGTTCGGCGTCGAGGTCGATGGCATCGATGTGGCCGGCGGACTCGGCGCCGACTCGATCCACGCGTTGCGCGCGCTGCTGTACCGGTATTGCCTGTTGCTGCTTCGGGCGCCTGTGTTTGAACCGCGTCACCAGGCAGACCTGGCAGGTGCACTGGGCAAACCAAAGGACGAGACCCGCAAGCAGTTTGCCTTTCCCGACCAGCCGATGGTCGCGCGACTGGGCAATACCGTGGACGCAGCAGGCCAGCCCAATGCGTTCTTCAATCGTCAAGGCGAGGAGTGGCACAGCGACGGCGCAGGTTCGGGCGACGTGAATGGGATCACGATGCTCTATGCGGTCAAAGTACCGCGCAATGGTGGCGACACGATGTTTGCCAGTCTGCATTCGGCTTGGGCGTCGCTTGATCCAGCCACGCAAGATGCGATCAAGGGCCATCGAGTGAGGCACAGTTTCAACTGGCACAACGACAAGGTGCTGCGCCTCAGCCCTGGGGCGTTCAAACCGCTGAGCGAGGCACAACGCGCTGCCATCCCCGATCGCTGGTACGACCTGGTGCAGACCCATCCGGTGACTGGGCGTACGCTGTACTATGTCAGCCCCAACCTGGTGCGTGAGATCCCCGGGCTGGACGAGCCCGAGCGGGACGCGTTGGTGCGGCAACTGATGGATCACGCGACGCGGCCGCAGCGAATTTATCGGCACCGCTGGTTACCCGGTGACCTTTTGGTGTGGGACAACCACGCGCTGATGCATAGTCCGACTGATGTCGGTGTGTACCTGCAAGACCAGCGACTCATGCATCGCAGCTTTACCGTGCCGGACCTGGCATCGCCGCTTCAGTAGGCACAGCTGAAATTCTCTCGCCAACCCAAAGTCCAGGTCAACACCTGTTCCAGCGGCGCCGCCAACCGGGCCACATCGCCCGGACGCGACTGGTTCACCGTTCACGCGCCGCGTATCATCGGCAGGTACCTGGACGGTTCCCGTGCCGTCGGCGGCCCGGGTTGCCGCCGGGCTCGATGGGAGCGAAACACGTGAACAAGAAATGAGTCGACGATCCGCCTTCTCGTGGTTGCTGCATCTGTTCCCTTTCCTGCAGTGGCGGCACATGGTGGATCGTGTGACGTTGCGCGCCGATGCCATAGCCGGCCTGACCGGTGGCCTGGTGCTGGTGCCGCAGGGCGTGGCGTTCGCCACCATCGCCGGCATGCCGCCGGAATACGGCTTGTACGCAGCCATGTTGCCGGCGGTCGTGGCGGCCTTGTGGGGCTCGTCCTGGCACCTGGTGTCCGGCCCGACCACCGCGATCTCGATCGTCGTATTTGCCACCATCAGTCCGCTGGCCGAGCCCGGCTCAGCGGAGTTCGTCGGCCTGGTGTTGACCTTGACCTTCCTGGTCGGCGTGTTTCAGTTGGCGCTGGGCGCCTTGCAGCTGGGAACACTGGTCAATTTCGTCTCGCATACCGTGGTGGTGGGCTTCACCGCTGGCGCGGCGGTGCTGATCGCGGCCAGCCAGGTCAAGAATTTTTTCGGTATCGAGATCGAGCGTGGCTCCTCGGTCTGGCGGGTGCTCCAGGGGCTGGCGCGCCAGGCGGGTGACATCAACCCCTACGTCACGCTGGTGGCGCTGGTCACGGTCGTGGCCAGTATCGGCATTCGCAAGTGGCGGCCCCGAGTGCCGCACATGATCGCGGCGCTGGTGGTGGGCGGACTGCTGGCGGCGTTGCTGAACCTGATCTTCGGCGCCGAGCGCACCGGCATCAAGAGCATTGGCGCGTTGCGCGTCGGTTTGCCGCCGCTGTCGAGTCCGGACTTCTCCCAGGGCACGATCGAGAAGCTGGTGCCGATCGCGATCGCGGTGGCGCTGCTGGCCTTGACCGAGGCGGTGTCGATCGCGCGGGCCGTCGCGCTCAAGAGCGGGCAACGCATCCACGGCAACCAGGAGTTCATCGGCCAGGGCCTGTCGAACGTGGCCGGAGCGTTTTTCTCCGGTTATGCGTCCAGCGGCTCGTTCAACCGCAGCGGCCTCAATTACGAGGCGGGCGCGCGCACGCCGCTGGCGGCCGTGTTCTCCGCGGTCTTCCTGCTGCTGATCGTGTTGTTCCTGGCGCCGTTGGCCGCCTACCTGCCGATACCGGCGATGGCGGGCGTGTTGTTCGTCGTGGCCTGGGGCTTGATCAACTTTCACCACATGGCCGAGATCGTGCGCGTGAGTCGCGAGGAAACCGGCGTGCTGGTGGCGACCCTGATCGCGACCTTGACGCTGCAGCTGGAGTTCGCGATCTACATCGGCGTGTTGTTGTCGCTGCTGTTGTTCCTCAACCGCACGGCCAAGCCCGGCATCGAGGATTGCAAGCCGCTCAAGGGTCAGTGGCCGCCGGGTTTTGGCAATGACACCGGGTTGCCGGACTGTCCACAGCTCAAGATCGTGCGCATCAACGGGCCGATCTTCTTCGGTGCCGCCAATTACGTTGCCGCGGAGTTGCAGCGTATCGACGAGCGCAATCCGATGCAGCGTCACCTGCTGGTGGTTGGCTCTGGCATCAATTTCGTCGATCTCGAAGGTGCACAAGTGCTGGCCCAGGAGGCACGCCGGCGCCGAGCCCTGGGAGGCGCGTTGTATATCTTTTATATGAAGGACGAGCCGATGCAGATGCTGCGCCGCTGTGGGGCCTTCGACATCATCGGAGCCGAGAATTTTTTCCGCCTGGGTGAAGACGTGATCGGCAAGTTGTTCCCCCGGCTTGACGCGAGTATCTGCAGTTCGTGCAAGGTGCGTATCTTCAAGCCCTGCAAGGTCGATACGACCGTCGATTCCGAGCAGCAGAGCGATCCGGTGCCGCAGCCGATCACCATCGCGGCGCGCCCGGGCTTGGCCAACGCCACCGTGTTGAAGGATTAAAATCCTGGGTTTGCGGCGCGCCGGTTCTGCGGCCTTCCGTCTTGCAGCCCCTGGATGTAAACCATGAAACGCTGTTTTTTACTCTTGCGCAAACTGGCCGTGACCATGCCGTTGCCTCTCGCCGCCGGCATGCTGGTCGCCGTTGCCAGCGCCAGCGCCCAGATGGGCGTGCGCCAGTTCCCTCCCACGGTGCAACGCGGCATCATGACCGTGACGGCGCCGCCCCAGATCACGATCAATGGCACCGCCATGCGCCTGTCGCCCGGCGTGCGGATCCGCGGCCCGAACAACCAGCTGGTGATGTCCGGGGCATTGGTCGGGCAGGGGTATGCGGTCAATTATCTGGTCGAACCGCAAGGCCTGGTGCGCGAGGTCTGGATCCTGAGCCAGGCCGAGGTGGACGCCTTGCCCCGGGGCTGGGATACGGTAACCAACTTCCTTTTCGGGTCTGCCGCCGACAAGCCCAAGGTCGATGACGGCAAGACGCCATTCAACCAGTTGCCCAAGTTTCCGAAGCAATAAGTCAGTGGTTCTGGCGGCTGCCCTGAGCAGGCCGGCCACCGCGGCGCCCATGCACGGCGCAAATCGACCGCCGGTGCGCGTGTACCGGCACTCTGCGACAACCCTCCCGACAGGTCATCCGCCATGAGCAAGAAAGTCTTCATCAAAACCTTTGGCTGCCAGATGAACGAGTACGACTCGGCCAAGATGATCGATGTCATGCATGCTGCCGAGGGTTACGAGGCCACCGGCAATGTCGATGAGGCAGATCTGATCCTGTTCAACACCTGCTCGGTGCGGGAGAAGGCGCAGGAGAAGGTGTTCTCGGACCTGGGCCGGGTCAGGCACCTGAAGAAGAAGGGGGTGCAGATCGGCGTCGGCGGCTGCGTGGCGAGCCAGGAAGGCGAGGCCATCATCGCGCGGGCGCCGTTTGTCGACGTCGTTTTCGGGCCGCAGACGCTGCACCGGCTGCCCGATCTGCTGCGCGCGCGCCGGGAGCAGGGCCGGCCGCAGGTGGACATCCGGTTCCCGGAGATCGAGAAATTCGACCATCTGCCGCCTGCGCGCGTCGATGGGGCCACCGCTTTCGTCAGCATCATGGAAGGGTGCTCCAAGTACTGCAGTTATTGCGTCGTGCCGTATACCCGTGGCGAAGAGGTGTCGCGGCCCTTCGAGGACGTACTGGTCGAGGTTGCGGGGCTGGCCGACCAGGGCGTGCGCGAGATCACGCTGCTGGGCCAGAACGTGAATGCGTTCCGGGCCAGGATGGGGAACGCGGGCGAGCTGGCCGACCTCGCGACCCTGATCGAATACGTGGCCGATATCCCCGGCATCGAGCGCATCCGCTTCACGACCAGCCATCCGAACGAGTTCACCGCGTCGCTGATCGATGTCTATGCCCGCGTGCCGCAACTGGTCAGCCATCTGCACCTGCCGGTGCAACATGGCTCCGACCGTATCCTGATGGCGATGAAGCGGGGCTATACCGCCATGGAATACAAGTCGACCGTGCGCAAGCTGCGCGCGGTGCGTCCGCAGCTGTGTTTGTCCAGCGACTTCATTGTCGGGTTCCCGGGCGAGACCGATGCCGACTTTGCCAAGCTGATGCAGCTGGTCGAGGATGTCGGCTACGACAGCTCGTTCAGCTTCATCTTCAGCCCGCGGCCCGGTACGCCGGCCGCTGCACTGCACGACGATACGCCCCACGCGGTCAAGCTGGCGCGGCTGCAGCAGCTACAGGCGGCGCTCGACGACAACGTCAAGCGCATCAGCGCCAGCCGCCTGCATACAGTGCAGCGGGTGCTGGTCGAAGGCACCGCGCGCAAGAACGAGCAGCAGCTGTTCGGCCGCACCGATTGCAATCGTGCCGTCGTGTTCGAGGGGCCCAAGCGACTGATCGGGCAGACGGTGGATGTGTGGATCACCGAGGCACCCCAGCGCTCGTTGCGGGGGGAGGTGGTGATGGTGGAGGTGGGGGGGTAGCTGGACAGCTGGACATCCGGACATCCGGACATCCGGACATCCGACAAAGTGTTGGGGTCAGAG
>CAZADK010000246.1:0-6700 GCA_964483855.1 uncultured Rhodoferax sp. | reverse complement strand
CTTGCAAACGGTTTCGCTGCTGCTGGCCTGGGTACACATCCGCCGGCACCATCGCCTGGTCGCAGCCTGAAGATGCGCCCGCCACCGCCACCGCCACCGCCACCGCCACCGTCGCCGGGGCCGGTGCCACCGCCACCGTCGCCGTCGCCGTCGCCGGGGCCGGGCAGCGGGCGTGGCGCCCGTGTCAGGAGGCCTCTTTCACCGTGATGCGCCACAAGGTGCGCGCGTCGGTCAGGTCGGTCAGCGGGGCTGCGTGCAGCAACTGGGCGTTATCCCACACCACCACGTCGCCGATGCTGTAGTGATAAGTGTGCCGGTACCGGGGTGCCGTGGCATGCTCCTTGAGTTCGTCGAGCAAGGTCACGGCCTGTGCGTCGTCCATGCCGTCGATGCCGAACGAGCTGCCGGAGACGCCGTACAGCGACTTCACGCCGGTATGCGGATGCGGCCGCACGAGCCGATGGCGCACCCAGTCGACCTTTTTCTTCTGGCTGTCGCTGAGCACCGATGCCACGGTGCGGGACTGTTCGTTCAGGTCATCGCGGTTGCCGTAGTGGTGCCGGACCACCATCGGGTCGATACGCGCGCGCATGTCTGCCGCAAGATCAGCGTACGCCTGCGTCTGGTTCGCAAACGTGGTGCCGCTGCGCTCACGCGGCATCTGGATCGCATGCAACATGGTGCAACGTGCCGGCACCGTCAGATAGGAATAGTCGGTGTGGAAATAGGTGCCGGCGTCGAGCAGTCCGATCGGCTGGCCATTGCGGCGCACGTTCGACAGGATCAGGATGTTGGCGTCCTGCGGGTGGTGAAACGTGTCGATGACATGCGGCTCTGCCCGCCCCCAGAGGGTCGAGAACTGCACAAACTGCCGGGGCGACAACGTCTGGCGTGGGAACACCACGAAGCAGTGGGCATGCAAGGCCTGTTCGATCTGTGTGAACTGCTCGGCCGCGATGTCCCGGGACAGATCCAGCCCGGTGATGCGCGCGCCGGCCACGTCGGACAAGGGCTCGATCCTCGGCATGGAGTCTCTCCCGCTACAGGCCGGTGGCCAGGAATCCGCCGTCCACGGCGATGCTCTGTCCGTTCACGAAGCCGGATGCCGGGCTGGCAAGGTAGATCGCTGCCCCCACCAGTTCGTCGACCTCGCCGAAACGCCCCGCCGGCGTGCGCGCCAACGCCAACGCCTTGCGCTCGGGTGACATCTTGCCCTGGTTGATTTCGGTCATGAAGAAGCCGGGCGAGATCGCGTTCACCCGTACACCCCGCGCAGCCCACTCGGCGCCCAGCGTCTGTGTCAGGCTCAGCACGCCGGCCTTGGCAATCGCGTACAAGGCGCTGCGCGGCCAGCCGCGGTGCGCCGCCAGCGAGGCGATATTGATGATGGCGCCGCTTGAGCGCCCCAGCATGTGGCGTCCGACCTCGGAACACGCAAAAAACACGCTTTTCAGGTCGGTGTCGATGACCGCGTTCCAGTCGGCGGTGGTGAAGTCCTCGGCCGGCTTGAGCATGATGATGCCCTGGCAGTTGACCAGCACGTCGAGGTGGCCCATGTGCGCCAGCGTGACGCCGACCAGGCCGCGCAGCCCTTCCTCGGTGCTGACGTCGGCCTGGTAACCGGTGACCGGCCCCAGACTGCCGAGTTCGGCCTGCGCCTGCGCCAGTTTCCCGGCATCGCGCCCGGCAATCACGACCCGCGCGCCGGCCTGCAGATAACCCCGTGCAATGGCCTTGCCGATGCCGCTGGTGCCACCGATGACCAGTGCGTTCTTGTCTTTCAACGTGAAGTCGGTTGCCGTTTGCATGATGGGCTCACTTGACAAGTTCGGGCGAGATGATGTTGGGCAGGAACAAGGTGATTTCGGGCCACAGGATGATGCCGACGAGCACTGTCAGCATCGGAATCAGCATGATCATCGTGTCCTTGAGTGCATAACGCAGTCGCACTTTCGCCACCGAACACGCCACCATCAGGCACAGCCCATACGGCGGTGTCACCAGGCCGAACGCGAGCGAGACGATGCCGATGATCGCGAACTGGATCGGGTGCATGTCGACCGACTGCACCAGCGGCTGCAACGTCACGCCGACGATGATGATGGCCGGAATGGCATCGAGAAAACAACCGGTGATCAGAAATACGGCGGCGATGAAGAAGCCCACGCCGGTGATGCCCAAGTCCCACGAGGTGACATTTTCGAGCAGCGCCTTGGGTATCTGGTAGTACGCGAGCAACCATCCGAAGGCCGACGCGGTGCCGACGCAAAACAACGCGATCGCCGACAGTCGGCCGGTCTCGGACAAGGCTTCGACCAGGCGCTTGACGTCCATCTCGCGGTACACGAATGCGGTCAGCGCCAACGCATACAGCACCGCGACAGCAGCCGACTCGGTCGGCGTGAACCAGCCCAGCAAGATGCCGCCGACGATGATGAACGGCGTCATCATGGCCGGAATCGACTGCAGCGCCGCCGTGATGAAGGCGACGAAGGTCGAGCGCGGGTGGACCGGGTACTTGCGGCGCACCGCGTATACGTGCACCGTCGCCATCTGCGCGCCGGCGATCAACAATCCGGGCAGGATACCGGCCAGATACAAGGCGCCGATCGACGTCGATATGACACCGCCCCACACGACCATCAGGATCGAGGGCGGAATCACCACCGCCAGCGTCGACGAGACGGCGGTGACGGCAATCGAGAACGACAGGTCGTAACCCTCCTTGGTCTGCGCGTCGATGAAAATCTTGCTCTGGCTGGCGGCATCGGCGGTGCTGGAGCCCGAGATGCCGGCAAAGAACACCGACAGGACCACGTTGCACTGGGCCAGTGCGCCGGGCATGCGCCCGACCATGGTGCGCGACAACACCACCAGCCGATCGGTGATGCCGCCCACTCCCATCAGGTTGGCGGTCAGCAGGAACAGCGGCACCGCCAGCAGGATGAACGAGTTGTAGGACTTGAACGTCTCGTTGAACAACATCATCGGCGACAGCCGCGGCTCGTACACCAGCACCGGCAGGCAGGCCAATCCGAGCGCGAACGCCACCGGCACCCGCATGGCCAGAAAAAAGAAAAACGCACCGAACAGCACCAGGGACGCCATGCCCGGGCTGAGCATGGACTGCATCATGCGGCGTCTCCCGACGCGATGGTGCGCATGTCGTCCAGGAACTGCTCGCCCAGGAACACCACCCAGGTGATGCCGGCCAGCGGCCAGGCAATGAAGATATAGGTCATCGGCAGCTCAGCCAGCTCCGAACTCTGGTTCCAGCCGAACTGCACGAATGCGATGCCCCAGTAGACGTAGACGCCGGCAAACACCAGGATCAACAGGTTCGACGCGATGCGCAGCATCGCGTTGGGCCGGGGCTTGAGCGTGGGCCACACATCGACATCGAAGTGCGTACCGTCGCGCAGCGCGATCATCGCGCCGAGCATGACCATCCAGATGAAGACGAAGCGGGACAACTCCTCGGTCCAGATATACGACGGTATGAGTTGTGTGTAACGCGAGATCACCTGCATCGTGATCGGAACCATCAGGATGGCCACCGAGGCCACCATCAACCAGCGCAGCAGTGACTGGTACCTGTCCAGCATCTTCTTCATCATCATCAGACGTTCCCCGAAAACGACGCCGCGCCGCTACGGCAAGGCCGAGGCGGCGCGGCAGCTGCTGCTTTATTTGATGGCGAGAATCTTGGCGTGGATGGTGTCGGCGCCGATTTCCTTGGCGTAGGCCGCCATCACCGGATCGACCAGGGCCTGCATCTTTGCGCGGTCGGCGAACGGGATACGCTTGAGCTTGCCACCCTTCTCCAGCGCATCCAGCTTGGCGGAGTCTTCGGACGATTCGAGCTGCCGTCCGTAGGCACCGGCTTCCTTGCCGGCCTTCATGATGGCCGCCTGCAGGTCGGCCGGCAGTTTGGCAAACGTCTTGCCGGAGAAACACAGCGGCCGGATCGTGATCGCATGCTGCGTCATCGCCAACTGCGGAGCCACCTCGTAGAACTTCATCTGCTCGACGCCGGCTGCCTCGTTCTCGCCGGCGGCGATGACGCCGTTCTGGATCGCGTTGTAGACCTCGTTGTAGGCGATCACGGTGGGCGCCATTCCAACTGCGGCGAAGGTGCGGCTCCAGATCGGCGCACCCTGCACCCGTACCTTGAGGCCCTTGATTTCCTCCAGGTTCCTCACCGGCTTGTTGACGAAGATGTTGCGTGTGCCACCGCCGGCGTAACCGATCAGCATCACTTCCGCCTTTTGCGCCACCTCGTCGGCGATGGGCTTGAGGATGTCGGCATCCAGCACCTTGTTCCAGTGCGCCAGGTCGCGGAACAGGAACGGCGCATCAATGAATGGCGCAGCCTTGGAGAAGGTCGACATGTGGGCCGGCGAGACGATCGCGAAATCCACCGCCTTGCCCTGGTTCATGTAGGCGAAATAGTCCTTCTCCAGGCCCAGTTCGCTGTTCTTGTGCATCACGAAATTGACCGGCTTGCCGTAGTACTTGTTGACCAGTTCGCCGAATTTCACCAGTGACTTGGTGAAGGCATGGTCGTCGTTGAATTGCGATGCGCCATGCAAGGTGATGGCTTGTTGCGCATTGGCCGCAACGCCCGCCGCCGCCAGTGCCAGCGCAACGAAGGTGGCGCGCAGTTTGCCGCCGAGGATAGGTATGCCCATGGTGTCTCCTGCTGTGACCGTCGCTCGTCACGTGGTGGAAGGTGCCGCTTGTCCGGCTACGACACACCCACTTTAGGCGGCACCCAGTCAGGAGTCAAACATAATATGATAGGGATGTTCCCTAAGTCGCACCCGTCATTTGCGGATCACGGCCTGCCACGCAGCATCGGCCTGCTCCCGGTAGACCTTCCAGTCGCCTTCAAGCCAGCGCTGGCGTCCGCGCTCGGCATAGAACAGGTACAACTGGTCGCCGAAGAACTCCCAGACCTTGCCGTCGGTGGCAATCAGGCCTTCGCCCAGCGACAAGGCATTGGCACAGTGGCCGTTGTAATGCGGGACATAACGCGCCGGGTCGGCCGCAAACCGCTCGGCGCTCTGGCGGGATGCAAAACGCCATGTGGCACCCAGGTACTGCACTTCGTGGCTTTTTTCACCGGCCAGCACCCGGTGCGTCTGGCGCACCTGCGGGCTGAAATACGAGACCGTGTCCTGTCCGCCGATGGCGACGCTGCCGAAGAAACCGGTGGCGACCGGCTCGGCGGCGTGCGCTGCATCGAACGACAACACGAACAGCATGAGGAATGCGGAAATCAGACGGAGCAGCATGACAAAGCCTTGCAGGTGTGGAGCGGCGCTCCCGCGGAGCCAAGGGCTCGCGGCGACCGGGCGGCATCAAACCGATTGCGGGTTCGTCGCCGCCAGCGGACATTGCTTACAGTGGGGCCGGACAGCGTCTGGCGCCGACAGCCGCTCAGCGCCAACGGCGGCACCACTGGTTACAAAAGGCGTGCTGGCGGTGCGCCGACAATACGGCGCTTTGGCAACCCGCCACAAAATCAATCAGGAAGGGTCGAACGTGTTCAAGAACGTGATGGTGTACCGCATGGTGTCGGCGTGGACGATGGCGCAGGCACAACTCGAGGAGGCGCTGGACAAGGCGCGTTTCGAGCCCTGTGGTGCGTCGCAGGAAAAATCGGTGGGCTGGGTCGAACCGCGCGGCCAGGCGCACGGGCCGCTGGTGGAGATCATGGGTGGCCAGTGGCTGCTCAAGCAGGCGGTCGAGACCAAGGCGGTGCCGGCCTCGGTGGTCAAGCGCAAGGTGCAGGAACGCGCCGACCAGATCGAGGCCAGCACCGGCCGCAAGCCCGGCAAGAAGGAAAAACGTGAAATGGCCGAGGACGTCCGGCACGGTCTGTTGCCGATGGCGTTCACCAAGCAGTCCGGCACCCTGGTCTGGATCGATCCCCAGGCTGGGCTCCTGGTGCTGGACGCCGGCAGCCAGGCCAAGGCGGACGAAGTGATGACGGCTCTGGTGTCGGCCATCGACGGCCTGGCGGTGCAATTGATCGACACCCAGACCTCGCCAGCCGTGGCGATGTCTGATTGGTTGTCGACCCAGGAAGCGCCAGCGGGATTCAGCGTGGACCGGGAGTGCGAACTCAAGGCCGCCGACGAGTCGCGCGCCGTGGTGCGTTACACCCGCCATGCGCTGGACACCGACGAGGTGCGCCAGCACATCGCGCTGGGCAAGATGCCGACCCGGCTCGCGCTGACCTGGAACGACCGGGTCTCGTTCGTGCTGACCGAGGCGTTGCAGCTCAAGAAGGTCGCGCTGCTCGACGTGGTGCTCGAGAACAAGCCCCAGGCCGCGGGCGACGGCCGCGACGACGGCTTCGATACCGATGTCGCACTGGCCACCGGCGAACTGCGCCAATTGCTGCCCGCGCTGTTCGAAGGCCTGGGCGGCGAGGTCGCGCAACCGGGCTAGGATGAAGCTGCCCCCACGCTCACTGCGGTCGCTGTACCCTGCAAGGGCCGTCAGTCCATTCGGAGCGGCCGGGTGCTACCGGTATCCGGACCCACAGGAAACCGCACCGTGACATTTGCAAAAACCCCCACCCTGCTGATCGTCTACCACTCCACCACCGGCGGCACGGCGCAGATGGCCGCCGCCGCATGCCGCGGTGCGCAACGGGCCGCAGGGCTGCAGGTTCGCATCCTGCAGGCAC
>CAZADK010000245.1:0-6712 GCA_964483855.1 uncultured Rhodoferax sp. | reverse complement strand
GGCCAGGCCTGGCCTGAGCTGCATGGTCGGGCTCATCTGAAGCAGGGTGTCGAAGGTGTGGATCGCCAGCTCGTGGTTGGAGCCAAGCTGCTGGAACAATGGATCGATCGACGTGGGCGCAGTGGCCAGCGCCACCGTGAGGGTCTGCGCTTCCACGGGAGTTGCCAGTGCCAGCGCAGCCACAAGCAGCGGCGCCACGATGCCGGTGGGCCGCACGAGAGGGATTGTTTTCGTCATGAAATTGGGACTCCTGGTGAAATGGGTCAAGGGGGCAGGATGTGGCTTTCAGGCTTTGGCGCGCATACCGTCCAAGGCGAGCTTGACAACCTCGTCCACACGCTGCACGACCGCATCCTGCCAGTCCGACTTTTCCGGATAGAAGGCCGCGCGCATGTCCTTTTTGATTTGCAGTCCTTGCGGGCTGGACAAATCACCATGCACGTGCAGCCAGGTTTCCGCCTCCACGGCCCGGCGCACTGCACTGCGCTCGATGGTGCCGAATTCAAGGCCCACGGCCGAGAAGTTCACTGCGGCGAGTGCGGGCCTGAACCCGGCCAGGATGCTGCCCTTGGAGCCAAAGTAGGCGGTCGAGCCAGCGGTGGTGCTGTGGACCTGATCGCCAAAACAACCGCGCAGCGTCTCGAATACCGGCTCGCCAGGTTTGGCTGGCGTCATCAGTTCGCCGTACCCATAGGGGCCGAGTCCGGTGTGGACGTCGATCAGCAACGCGTTGCGGGCATCGGCGAGATGGGCTCGACAGACCGCGTTCAGTGTCCGGTTCGACCAGGTGGCAAATGTCCCGCCGAAGTGCACATTTGCCGGATGCCGGTATTGCCCCTTTCCGATCGCCTTGCGTACCGCTTCCTCACCGACTTCGCGCGCAATGGCCTCGCGCGCGGCGACACACCGCGCGACGGATACGTCGTCCCATCGCGCCGGGATGATGTGTTCCGCCAGCCGCTCGAACAGGTCGTTCTCGGGGTAGTTGCCACCCTCATGGTCGACGAAGTTGCGGTTCAGGTCGACGTTGTCTTCATTGACACGGCGCGTCCAGGAAAACCCGTAGGGATTGATGGCGTGAACCAGCACCGCGGCTTGGCCCGTCCCCAGCTTGGAGTGCAGGTGCGCCACCAGGTTGACCTGCGCCCCGGAGCCTGCATAACCCTCGATGCCATGCGTGGAGGAGAGCACGACCACAACATCGCGCGCATCCATCGGGCCGACCCGTGCCACGTCGGTCGCCAGCAATTCGCCGCTGGGGCCCTTGAGCGGATGATGGTGGTGCTCGACCGGTACATGGGCCCGCAGGCAAGCTTCCAGGAATCTGCCGCGGGCATCGCTATAGGTTGCTGAAAAATGGGGGTTCATATTCAAGGGCCTTTAGATATTTGGACACCGCGCAATCGCCGCTGCTGGCAACGGAAACAATGCGCGGACTCAATTCTGCACACGCCGGCATTCGCAGCGCAGCCTGCAAGAAGCGGGCCACACTGTTGCAGCTGATCCTGCAACTACCAAGAAAATGCCCTCCGGTATCAGGCATTTCACAGAATATCCGACATCGCATCCATACCCCTTGGCGCAGACCCTGCAACGCGCGCATGCCACGCCTATGCCAGATCGCTCGCCAGCTGGAACAGGCAGTCGCCGGGTTCGCACAGTGCCGGAACTCGTTTGCACAGTACCAGCCCGGCCCTTGCAAAATGCAGTTGCACGGGTTCGCGCCAGGGCGTGTGGTGCAGGTGGATGCGCGCCGCTGGTTGTCCTGCCTGCACCTCCTGACCGATATCGGCCAGTGGTTCGAACAATCCGTTTTCCATTGCATAGACGTAGTAGGTGTCGTCACCCACTTCGGTCAACCGGGTCGCTGCCGGAGCTGGCGGCGGGTCGCCCTGCAGCAGGCCGACATGGGACAACAGCCGGCGCATGCCGTCGGCCATTGTGGAGAGGGAAGCTGCGGTGACCCATCCGCCGCCTCCCACCTCGGTCCCGATCGAGGTCACGCCCTGGCGGATCGAGGCGGCGGTGAAGGAGCGCCCGCCACTTTGCGGCGCCGTCACGACACAGCCGACCGGGGCGCCGAAGGCCCGCACCAGACCTATCACCCGCGCCATGCGGGCCGGGTCCGGGTCGCCATAGGCCAGTGTGAGGGGCAGGTAATGGAGCGAACTGCCGCCCGAATGGAAGTCGAAGCTGTAGTCGAATCCGGGCAACAGCACGTGCTCGAGCCAGTAGGCGATCTGCTGGGTCACAGTGCCCGCCGGGTCACCCGGGAACAGGCGGTTCAGATTGCCGTCGTCGATTGGCGATGTGCGTCGCCCGACCTTGGCGGCCGGGAAGTTGACCGACGGCAGGATGACCAGCTGACCCGTGATATCGCGTGGCTCGATCGAGCGAATCAACCCGCCCAGCGCCATCTGACCTTCCCATTCGTCTCCATGGTTTCCGGCCACCATCAGTACGCGGGGTCCGGGGCCGTTGCCGATCCGCGCAATCGGGATCGGAATCCAGCCATAGGCGGACCGATGCACCGAGTGCGGCACGCGGACAAAACCGGTGGCCTTGCCATCGGCTCCCAAATCGATGTCGCAGCGCAGTACGCTGCGCGCGTGTGTGTCAGCCACGCTGCGGGAATCTCCGGCTTCGTTCGCCATCAGTGCTCCAGGATCTGGCTGAGGAACTTCTTGGTACGTTCGGATTTGGGGTGGGCAAACAGCTCGGCAGGTGGCGCCTGCTCGACGATCCGCCCCTCGTCCATGAATACGACCGTATCGGCCACTTTCTTGGCGAAACCCATTTCATGGGTGACGCACACCATGGTCATGCCGGACTGCGCGAGCTCGACGATCACGTCGAGCACCTCCTTGATCATTTCCGGGTCCAATGCGGAGGTCGGCTCGTCGAACAACATGACCTTGGGCTCCATGCACAGCGATCGCGCGATGGCGACGCGCTGCTGCTGGCCGCCCGAGAGCTGGGCCGGAAATTTCGGTGCCTGTTCCGGAATATGCACCCGGCGCAGGTACTCCATCGCCTTGGCCTCGGCTTCGGCGCGTGGGGTGCGCCGGGCGCGGATCTGGGGCAACGCGCAATTCTCCAGCACCGACAGGTGCGGAAACAGGTTGAAGCTCTGGAACACCATGCCGACCTCGCGCCGGATCGCCGCGACGTGTTCGGTGTCCTCGTTCAGTTCCATCCCGTCGACGAAGATCGTGCCTTCCTCGTGTTGCTCAAGCCGGTTGATGCAGCGGATCAGCGTGGACTTGCCCGAGCCCGAGGGTCCGCAGATGACCATGCGCTCGCCCTGGCGCACATCGAGATCGATGTCGCGCAGCGCATGGTGGTTGCCGAACCACTTGTTCACCCCGCGCAACTGGATGATGTTCGGTTTCACGTGAGGCGCGCGCCAATGCGGACGCCTCCGGTACGCGTGATTCGATGTCTGGCGTTTCCTCGCGTCATGTCAGGGAACCTGCGTCGACCATTCCTGGGTCTTGAACCAGTAGGTGTGGCGCTGCTTGAGCCAATCCTTGTTCTTGCCGATCCAGTCGTTGAAATACGCCACTGCCTGTGGGTTGCCCTTGCGCACGCCGAAGCCTTCGACCGAATTGGTGAGGTTCTCGTCGGTGGGCTTGAACAGCCGGTCTGGATTCTTCAGCATGAAGAAGGTCGGCTTGGGCTCGCTCGACACCGTCGCATGGGCGTTGCCGTTGATGACTTCCTGGAACGCGATCGCGTCGTCGTCGAATTGGCGGATCGTCGCCTTGGGCCACTTGTCTGCGATCAGCTTGCAGGTCGGCGCGCCACGCCGGCAGGTGAATGTGACGTCGCTGGCGTTGTAGCCATCGGGCCATTTCAAGTTGGCGGCCAGCTGTTTTGACGAGGCGATTCCTTGGCCGGAGTTGGAGTAGGGCGCCGTGAAGTCGATCTGTTCCTGCCGCTGCGGTGTCACCGACATGCCGCCGATGATCAAGTCGAACTTGCTGGAGATGAGCGAGGGAATGATGCCGTCCCAGGCGGTCGGGATCAGGTCGATCTGCACACCCATGTCCTTGGCCAGCTTGGTCGCAACGTCGATCTCGAACCCGACCCATTGGCCTTGCTTGTCGCGCATGGCCCACGGGATGAAGCTGCCGAAACCGACCAGCAGCTTGCCCCGCTTCTTGATCGTGTCAACCATGGTGTCCTGCGCCAGCACCGGCGCCGACCATGCCACCGCGAGCAGCGCCAGCGAAGCTACCGCCAGTATCCGCTTGAAAAAACCCATCACGATCTCCTTTGTTGTGTTGGCGGGCGTCAAGACACCCATTTTTGCCAGAGTCAACCTGTGCCAGACCCCGCAACGCCCATCCCACGATGGTGCTTGCCGCGGCTGCTGAAACAGGCTCGTCAGCCTTTCGACCCACGCATCATCCGTGCCCGCCTGTTGTGGCCGATGCGGAAATACCCTGTCATTATCAATTCAGGGATCGGATCGACAATCTGCCTAATGTGGTCCGACGACAAATCGATGACCCGGTGTCCATTGCACTGCGGATTGACCCTCGAAAATGGGTTGTCGCACCTGACTGCGAGCGGCCAGACGCACGTGCGCGGGCAGCTGTGAGCGCATGGCCCCCCAACCCGTTCCTACAGGATGAATGAATAGTTCCCCTGCGGTGCGTCGCAGTCGAGCAGATGCACGATCTTGGTCTGCATGGCCAAGCGTCCCTGCGCGTCGGGCGCGAGCGCATAGACCTGGCTGCCGGCATAGTGGCGCATCTGTCCCTTGCGGTATTCCCAGATGACCACGTTGGCGCGCGCGCGCACGCTGTCACCCGGCCCGGTCCAATGTTCGATGTTGGAGAGCATGCGTCGGGTACGTGATGGCGGCGTCTGTGCATGCAGGTGGCCGCCGCGGATCATCGCCACGCGGTCGCCGAGCCGACGCCGGTCGTCAAGGTAGATGCCGGTTTCGGTGCGCGGATCGGCTGGCTCGTGGCGGCGCGGCACCCAGTACAGGCACTGCGGCAAAAAGCTTGCAAGCCAGGCGTCGTACAGGCGCTCATCGAGCAGGCGAGCCTCCTCGAACAGCAGCCGCGCTACGCGGTCGGCGCCTGACGCCTCGCCCTGTGCCACATGCGAGCGCGCCTCGCGCCACAAGGCCCACAACCCCTCATACGCCGCGTCGTCCAGGTAAGGCGCCGGTTCGCCATTGGCGTGCGGTGTGGCCGGGGCGTTGACCGCAGCGGCCGTCACCCCATTCACACCAGCACCCGTGGCAGGAAGTCGCGGCACATCAGGACCTTCCAGTAGTCGTAGGCGCCGCGGATGCCGGTTTCGTCGGAGACGTTGCCGGTGATCGCGCCGTCGGCACCGGTCGTCTCCCGGCCCGTGCCCAGACCTTTGCTGAAGTCGACCCATTCCATCTCGGGGACGTTTCCAAGGCCCTGCTGGATGCGCTCAAAGATCTCGTTGTCATCCCGGTAGCCGAAGCCGGTGAAGTCCTCCAGGAAGCGGTTCTTGAGAGTATTGACCTCGGCCGGCGCATCGTCGAGCACCACGCCGTAGGAATGCACGATGGTCCGGTCAACGGCCACGGGTTCGTAGACATTGAACGAGCCCGCCCCGGCAATGATGAGGTTGGGATAGAGGATGAGGTTGATACCGGCGCGGCCGGTCATGTCGAGGTATTCGCGCGCCTTCGTGGGGCCGAAGCGTTGCTCCAGCGCGTCCGCGGCGGCCTCGCGGCCGGGAACCGGGCGTGCGCGTTCCCACGGCGAGGGGATGGCCGGGCGCTGGTCGATCAGCTTGTGGCCATGGCCGTAGTATTTGACGTACATGCGCGTCTGGTCGCCGCGGAAGTGGTCCAGCCCCTTGCCGGAGCCGTGCCGCGCGGACGTGGCCTCGCCTACCGAGCGGTGCGTGAACGGCACGTGGTACATGTCGCCGTTATTGTCGTTCTGCAGCTTCCAGTTGGCCTGGAACACCATCGAGCTCGTTTGCACCACGCGCGCACCCGGGGTGTTCAGTTTGTCCACTGACCAGTCGATCAATTCGGTAGCGGGTCCTATCCAGTCTTCCAGCGGTTCAACGTCCGGGTCGAGCGAGCCGAACACATAACCACGGTAAGACGCGACAAGCGGGAATCGACCCAGGTTGTGCGCGGCCTTGTCAAAGCCCGGCCCATAACCTTCGGCAAAGGTCACGGTGGAGAGTTCGCCGGTGTTGGTGAACGTCCAACCGTGGTAGGCGCACTGGAAACGCTTGGCATTGCCGTGTGGCTGAACGCAGATCACCGTGCCGCGGTGCGTGCAGCGGTTCATCAGGGCGCGGATTTCTCCATCGGCGGTGCGTGTGACGATCACCGGGCGGCGACCGATGTTCACGCACTTGAAGTCGTTGGCATTGGGAATCTCGGTCTCGTGCAGCAGGAACACCCAGGTACCGCCGAATATTTTGAGCATCTCCTGCTCGAAGATCGCCGGGTCGGTGAACAGCGTGCGGTGCACCATGCCGTCGGGGCGCACCAGGGCGTCATAGGGCGAGGCGTGACGCGCCCCGGGAGCCAGCCGCGGCATGTGCCGCAAGCGTGTGACGCTCACCGGACGACCCTTCGTGCTGCGCACTGCGGGGCTGAGCGCCTTGGGAGCGGCCCGGCGGCGCTCAATGGACTACCCCTTCGTGCTGCGCACTGCGGGGCTGAGCGCCTTGGGAGCGGCCCGGCGGCGCT
>CAZADK010000244.1:0-6714 GCA_964483855.1 uncultured Rhodoferax sp. | reverse complement strand
GCAGCATCGAGCCACTCTTGTTGCTACCCGTTCAGCGCATCGTTCTAGCTCACGACCAGATCATTGAAGAACAACCGACGATAAGACTCAGGGAAGCATTCGAATGGTTGCGTTGAGGCCTAACGAATAAGGATAGATCAACCCCTCGCTCAAGCGTAGCGCCAACGGCAGGCCACCAGGCCCGGTCTGGCGATACGCGGTGCATTTTCGCCAGCCCGGGCCTGCCGTCGCCGCCCACTTAGCTCGAACGTTATGCCAAGAACAAGGGCCTCGCGATGATGGAGTTCGAATGGGGCCCGCCGAAGGCTGCAGCCAACCTGCGCAAGCATGATGTATCGTTCGATGAAGCGGCGACGGTATTCCTTGACCAGCTTGCGGTGTCGGGCCCTGACCCTGACCATTCTGTGGGCGAGTCCCGTTACATCACCTCACCTTCGGAATGTCGAGTCTAGGAAAATTGCTCACTGTTTCCCACACTTACCGATTTGAAGAAGCGTCCTCAAGACAGGCCACTTTCTTGCGCGCGCAGTTGGATGGCGTGCACCTGGCTTGAACGATCAACCGACCAGCGCGAGCCACGTGACATCACAGAATCACGAGAAGAGACGAGAAGAGACTTGACGTGACGAGGCGGGTCTGGACAATCGATGTGCCGGCGCGGGATACTTTGGGGTATCGGGCCCTCGCGCCTGTGCGCAGTCCGCGAGTGCCTGCGCTTGGTGCCAAAGCCAATCATCCGGAGGTCCGTGACGTGCCGCTCCCGCCTTTGCCGATCAACCGCCGCACCGCCCTGATGGGGGCTGCAACGGCCGCCTGGCCGTGGATTGGCGCTGCGGCCCGAGCGCAAGCTGAGCCACCGGGGCCCGACCCTCGCTGGTACCGGGCGGCGGTGCAGATGCGTCGGCGGGCGGAGTCGTGGGGCGATCAGTCCTACGGGGCCGTGCTGGTGTTGCACGGCCGGCTTGTCGGCGAAGGGCCGAGCCGGGTCGTCAAGGACCGGAACCCGGATGCGCATGCCGAGCGCGAAGCCATCCGTGATGCGCAGCAAAGGCTTGGCGCGGGGGTGTTGTCCGGTGCCGTGTTGTATTCGACTTCCAGACCGTGCGCGTTGTGCGAGGCGGCGGCGCAACGGGCCGGTGTGAGCCGGATGTACTTCGGCCCGTCGCTGTCGGACGGCGGGGTCCCTGGAGCCACATCGCTCAGGCCTTCGCATGGCTCGGATTGACTCCCGGGGCCGCGGCAGTCGGGAGCGGCTTGAGACCGCTGCGGGCTGGTGGTGCGAACCAACCTGTCAGGAAGCATCATGCTGGTCACGCCGACACTCACCGCATTGACCGGCCCTACACGGGAGGAAACGTAGATGCTGCCGGATATGACAACCGCGCCAAAGATGCTGGAACCGCTGTTCCCCCGGTTTCCCAGACCCAGCTGGTGATGGAACGCCCTGCGTGACCGGCATCGTTTCGCGCGCCGAAGACGGGCTGCAGCTACGCGACGCCGCCCCGGGCGATTTCGATGCCATCCTGGCAATCAACCACGCCTCGGTGCATTTCCTCAGCGCCATGGATCGGCAGCGCCTGGTGGAGCTGCACGGCATGGCCGCCTGCCATCGGGTGATCGACGACGGCGGGCGCGTGTCTGCGTTCCTGCTCGCCCTGCGCGATGGCTGCGCCTATGACAGCCCGAACTACCGCTGGATGGCAGAGCGGTTCGAGCATTTCCTGTATATCGATCGGATCGTCATCGCGCCGGATCGGCAAGACCGCGGACTGGGCCGGATGTTGTATGCGGACTTGTTCTTGTTCGCCCGCGACACCGGGGTCACCATCGTGACCTGCGAGGTCGACGACGATCCGCCCAACGCCGCGTCGCAGCGGTTCCATGCGGCATACGGATTTCGCGTGATCGGCAGGCAACGGGTCGGTGTGTCTGGCAAGAGGGTCGCGTACCAGGCCCTGACGGTCGGCGCCGCCCCGGGATGACAGTCGCACAGAGTGCATGGCGGCCGGTGGGCCGGCCCGGTATCTGTCAGACGATGCGGTTGAACCACACCAGCGACAGTCCCGCCGAAGACAGCGCCAGCAAGGCCGCTGCCAGCGCGAGCAGCGCCGAGAGTTCGGTCTCCTGCTTGTCCACCTGCAACCGGGTACTGAGCTTCTCGTACACCGTCGTGAGTGCCTCGGCGTTGCTGGCGTAGAAATATTCGCCCTGCGTGGTTTTGGCGATCGCCTTGAGGCTGGGTTCGTCGAGCTTGAGGTACATCGACCAGCCTTCAAAGCCCGGTATCACTCCGTCCACCGTACCCAATCCGACCGAATAGACCCGGATACCGCGATCGGCGGCCATCTTGGTCGCCTCCAGAGGGTCGATGCCGGTGGTGCGTCGGCCGTCGGTCAGCAGCACGATGGCCGCCGAGTTGTAGGATCCTGGCGCCACCGGCACGAACTCTTTCTTGGGCTTGGACGGGGCTTCGTCGATGCTCTTGCCGCGCGGCCCATTGCCATAGGTCATCTCGCCCACGTCAAGACCGTGGTCGGGGAACAACTCCGACAGGGCCACGACGATGCCGCTGCCCACGGCCGTGCCGCGTTGCAGCTGGAACCGGTCGATGGCAGCGACCAGATCCTCGCGTTGCAGTGTGGCTGGTTGTACCACCTGAGCCGTGCCGGCGAAGGTCACGATACCGACCTTGACGTTGCGCGGCAACTGCTCCAGGAATGCCTTGGCCGCTTGCTGCGCCGCGGTGATGCGGTTGGGCTTGATATCGGTGGCGCGCATGCTCAGCGACACGTCGATTGCCAGAATCACCGTCGCATGGTTCGATGGCAGCGAGATGACCGCCGTCGGCCGCGCCGCCGCAAACAGGGCCATGGCCATGGCCAGCAGGAACAGCGCGGGCGGCAGGTGGCGTCGCCAGTGCAGGCCCGTTCCCATGGCCTGCTTGACGATGTCGATGCTGGCAAAACGCAGCGCCAGTTTCTTCTTGCGTCGCAACAGCCAGATGTAGACCAGCACCAGCAATGGCACGACCCACATCAGCCAGAGGTACTGCGGCCATATGAACGACAGCGGAAGCGACATGTTTGCCTCTTGAAAAGGTGCCCAAGTCTGCTGGACCCAGGGTTCAACCCTGCCAGCCGGTCGCTTGCGGCGCTGGCCTCATTGTGGACCGGAGCGCCGCGCTTTTCTACTGGCCTTGCGCAGTATCAGAGTGCAGGCAAGGGTCAAGCGGGCTCGCGCAGCCCGATGTTCAGAACGGCTCGGTGTGGCTGCGCAGTTCCGGTTCAGCGGCTCGTCAGGCCTGGCGTCGGGACTTCAGCCAGCCCAGGCCAGCCGACGTCGCTCCCGGCGCAGCGCCGCGGGCCGGCCGGTATTCGCAGCCGATCCAGCCTTGCCAGCCACACGCGGCTGAAACCTCGTCGATCACGTCGAACAGGTAGGGATGGTGCAGCTCGCCCAGGTCCGGTTCGTGGCGCATCGGCACGCCTGCGATCTGGATATGGCCGACCTTGCCGGTCGGCAGCCATTGCCGGATCTTCATTGCCACGTCACCCTCGACGATCTGGCAGTGGTACAGGTCCATCTGCACCTTCAGGTTGGGCGCGCCCACGGCTGCGACGATGCGGTGCGCCTCGTCCTGGCGGTTCAGGAAGAAGTTGGGTATGTCGCGCGTGTTGATCGGCTCGATCAGCACGTCGCGCCCGGCTGCGGCCGCCTGCTCGGCGGCCCAGGCCAGGTTGGCCTCGTAAGTTGCCTGCAGCCGTGCCCGCTCGGCTCCGGCCGGCGCCAGGCCAGCCATCACATGGATGCGCGGGCAGTCCAGCGCCTGCGCATAGTCCAGCGCCTGTTGGATGCCGGCGCGAAACTCCGCTTCGCGCCCCGGCAGGCAGGCCAGGCCGCGTTCGCCGGCGTCCCAGTCGCCGGGTGGTGCATTGAACAGTACCTGCTGCAGCCCATGTTGCTGCAAGTGCCGAGCCAGGGCGCTAGCCGCAAAGGCATAAGGGAACAGGTATTCGACTGCCGTGAAGCCGTCGGCGGCGGCTGCCGCGAAGCGGTCGGTAAAGGCGTGCTCGTTGTAGAGCATGCTGAGGTTGGCGGCGAAGCGGGGCATCGTTCGGGTTCAGGGTGCGTTGGAAGGCCGACTATATGCCGAGAGCGGCTCGTTGGTTTGCACGGGCAGCGCTGGCGTCCGACAGCGGTGGCCGTGGCCGCATTTTGCGCTGCGCGCTGCCACTGCCGCGTGCATAATGTTTCGCGTGTCGTAGCACCCGGTTGCAGCCTGGTGATTCCGTTTACGCACAGTGCAGATCCTGCAGCCTCAGGCGCACCCAACCAGGGAATCATGATGGCGGTTCACCACATTCGTTCGAGTCCCGTGTCAGGTTCCATTGCCGGTGCCTTGCTGGTTCTGGCACTGCTCCTGACTGGCACGTCAGCCATCGCGCAAACCACGGTGACCGGTGCGATGGCCGCTGCCGCGCGTGATCACGAGGCTGGCAATTTCGAATCCGCCCTGGCGGCGTGGGACCAGGCGCGGCAGGAAGCCCAGACCCGTGGCGACACGCAGGCCCAGGCGCGTGCGCAGCTGGGCGCGGCGCGTAGTTACCTGGCGCTGGGGCGCCCGCCGCTGGCCACGCAACGCCTCGAAAGCGCCCGCGCCCTGGCCACGGCCGACCGAAACCAGACCCTGCTCGGTTCGATTTCCGCAGCGCTGGGCAGCGCGTTGCTGCTGGCCGGCGAACCCGCCAAGGCACGCCCGGCCTTGGAGCAGGCGATCGCACTCGGACGGGCCGGCAGCGACCAGGACGTCATTGCCCAAAGCGCGAACGATCTGGCGCGCCTGGAGAGCGAGGCGGGCAACGCCCCGCGCGCGGCCGACCTGTACCGGCAAAGCATGACCAGTGCGCAGGCCAGCGGCAATGCAGCCCTGGAGGCCACGGCGGCGGTCAATCTGGCGCGACTGCAGTTGCCGGCCGGCGAGCGCACGCAGGCGCTGGCGCGCGCCGGTCAATTGGTGCGGGCATTGCCAGCGTCGCACATCCGGGCCATGACGCTGGTCAGTGTCGCGCGGTTGCGCGCCGATTCGACCGACACGCCGGAGCTGGCCCGCCGCCAGGCAGCGGCCGACTTCGACGACGCCGCAGCGACGGCGCGCCAGATCGGCAATACACGCGTCCTCAGTTATGCACTGGGTTACAAGGGCGCGATGGAGGAGGCGGCGAACCGGCCGGAAGCAGCGCTGGAGCTGACACGACAGGCGGCGCAGGCAGCGCGGCAGGCCAATGCGATGGAAAGCCTGTATCGCTGGGAGTGGCAGGCCGGGCGGCTGCTGCGCCAGCTCGGCGATGACGACGGCGCCCTGGTGGCCTACCGGGTCGCGGCCAGCACGCTGGAGCGTATCCGGCCCGATCTCGCAGCCGGCGGAAGTGGCGGGAGTTTCCGCACCAAGGCCAGCCCGGTCTACCTGGGTGTGGCAGACCTGCTGATCCGGCGTGCCGAACGAGCTGCCAAGCCGGATGCGGTGCAAGCCGACCTGCTGGAGGCGCGGCGCACGATGGAGGCGCTCAAGAGCGCGGAACTGGAAGACTTCTTTCAGGACGATTGCGTCGCGTCGCTCAAGTCCAAGACCAGCGGTATCGATGCGCTGGCCCCCAAGACGGCGGCGTTGTACCCGATCGTGCTGCCGGACCGGTTGTCGATATTGGTCAGCTTTCCCGACGGCTTGCGCGAGTATTCGGTTCCGGTCTCGGCGCAGACCATCGAAGCCGAGACACGCGCGATGCGCCGCACGCTGGAGAAACGGGTCTCACGCGAATACCTGAAACACGCGCGCCAGCTATACGACTGGGTTGTGCGCCCGGTGCAGGCCGACCTGGACCGGGCCGGCATTCAGACACTGGTGTTCGTACCGGACGGCGCTTTGCGCACGATTCCGTTGTCGGCGCTCAGCGACGGCAAGCAGTTCCTGATCGAACGGTATGCGGTGGCCACGTCGCCGGGGCTCACGCTGACCGATCCGCGACCGATTGCCGATGTTGCGCCCAGGGTGCTGATGGCCGGCCTGACCGAGTCGGTGCAGGGGTTCGCCGCATTGCCCGGCGTCAAGTCGGAGATCCAGAGCATCTCCGCGTTGCTGCCTGGCACCGCGTTGCTGGACCAGTCGTTCCAGGCCTCGCGCTTTCGCATCAACCTGGCGTCCGCGCCGTACACCATCGTGCATGTGGCCTCGCACGGGGAGTTCGGTGCCAGCGCCCAGGAAACCTTCGTGCTGACGCACGACAGCCGGATCAACCTGAACGAGCTCGAAGGTATGCTGGGCGGCACCAACTACCGCAACCAGCCAGTGCAACTGCTGGTGCTCAGCGCCTGCGAAACCGCGGCCGGCGACGACCGTTCGGCTCTGGGGCTGGCCGGCATTGCGGTCAAGGCTGGCGCGCGCAGTGCGTTGGCCACTCTATGGTCTGTCAGCGACACCGCCTCGATGCAGCTGATCGGCGACTTCTACAAGGGCCTGGGGCAACCCGGTGAGTCCAAGGCCCAGGCCTTGCGGCAGGCGCAACTCGCGCTGCTGGCGGACCGGCGTTACCGCCACCCCTACTACTGGAGCCCGTTCCTGCTGATCGGCAACTGGTTGTGATGATCACGCGGGCACGGGATGCCCGCGTACGTATCCAGAGTAGCGCTGTTGCATGCCCGTGCCCGCCTGGCGGCAGG
>CAZADK010000243.1:4405-6720 GCA_964483855.1 uncultured Rhodoferax sp. | reverse complement strand
ATCATGATCCTCGCCCTGTCTGCCCTCGACGCGACGGCCATGTTCGCGGCCATCACTTTGCTCAGTATTGTCGGGCTCATTCTGGTGTATGCGGTGCGAATGGTGGAGCGTCCGTTACTGCACTGGTCGGTGGAGTTCCGGGATGATGCTTGAGTCCGCACGCGCCCCATGCGATACGTCAGCGATTTTTTGTACCGAAGCCGTGGTTTTCAGCGTGGGTGACAAGTCCAATGGCAGTTTTTGCTTGTGTGACCCGACTGCGTGCTTGCAGGCGGCAGCAGTCTCCGAGGCAGTGGCGTTGCTGCGAAAGGCCGCCCTGTGGTCGCCACAGCAGGCCAAACTGGTTTGCGATGACCAGCGGCAGGCGTATGAGACGCATCTGGAATTCATCGAAGCAGTGGAGGGGGAAGTCGGCGGAACCCGACTGGTGATCGTGCAATGTAATCATCCCAATTTCACGTCCGACGTCGAGCGGTTTGCCGCCTGGAAACAGGCTTTGCGTACTGGCAGATCAAAGCATTGAAGGTTTGGTTCGCGCTGATCCATGATTGAGACTATCTACGAGCAATTCGCCGACGCTGCGCGCGCGTCGCCTGACTTGCCTTTCCTCTGCTACCCTGCATCGACCAACCGTGGATATGAGTCCGAGGGCAGTGTCTACGAATACGCCGCCGCCTTGCAACTCGTGGACGCTCTGGCGAATCGTTACGTCGGCGCCGGGTACCGGATGGGGCATCGTGTCGCGCTCGTGCTGGGCAATCGTCCGGAGCACTTTTGGCACCTGCTGGCACTCAACCGCGTCGGCGCGTCTGCGGTCCTGATCAACCCGGACTACCTGCCCTGCGAACTGGCGTTTGCAGTCGGCTTTGCGGACTGCGCCATGGTGGTCGGAGCGGGTGCTCGGCTGCCGGAGCTGCGATCCGTCGTTGCCGGCCTGTCTGTTTCGGCGCAGGTCTTCGACGCCGATGATTCAGATGCGGCCATACCAGTCCCGGCCCGCGAACCGGCGGCGGACATGGCGAACGCGAGCGGGCGCGAGGCCCTCATCATCTACACGTCGGGGACGACAGGCAATCCCAAGGGATGCATCATCTCCAACCTTTCATGCCTGGCGGCGGGCGAGTTCTATGGCACCGCTGGTGGCTTGATGCACATGGAGCGTGGCCGCGAACGCTTCTACGTTCCTTTTCCTTCCTTCCACATGAGTGTGTCGGTGTTCACCCTAAACACCATCACCCGCTTGCGCAACTGCCTGATCATGCAAGACCGTTTCCACGCATCGACCTGGTGGTCTGACGTGGTGTCGACGGGCGCAACGGTGGTGCATTACCTGGGCATCGTGCCACCGCTGTTGCTCAAGGCGCCGGTCAGCGAGATCGAGACGCTTCACACGGTCAAATTCGGGCAGGGCGCGGGTGTCGACCCGACTGTGCGTGCTGCGTTCGAGGCGCGCTTCGGCTTCCCTCTGGTGGAAGGCTGGGGTATGACGGAGACGTCTCGGGCTATCCACAACTCCAGCGAACCCCGCTGCCTGGAGCCGCGCGCGTTCGGCCGACCGCGTTCACCGATGTATATGCGCGTCGTCGATGAGCAGGACAACACAGTGCCATTCGGCGTTCAGGGTGAGCTGCTGGTGCGTGATTCCGGCCCGGACCCGCGCCGCGGCTTTTTCACCGCGTACCTCAAGCTGCCGGAGGAGACCGAAAGGGCTTGGAGTGGCGGGTGGTTTCACACCGGCGACATCGTTACCCAGCGTGAAGATGGAATGCTGTTTTTCGTGGAGCGGCGCAAGAACATCATTCGCCGCAGCGGCGAGAACATCTCCGCGGCCACAGTGGAGGATGCGCTGATCACGGACCCTTCGGTGCAGCTGGTTGCGGTGATTGCAGTCCCGGACGATTTCCATGACGAGGAGATCATGGCTTGCATACGCCTGACACCTGGGCAGGAAGCGTCGTTGTCGACCGCCTCCGCGATCGTCGAGCGCGCGCGTAACAAACTGGCTCACTACAAGCTTCCGGCCTGGATCGCGTTCGTCGAACAGATCCCGGTGACCGGCACCCAGAAGGTGCGCAAGGGCGCCATCTTTGCGGAAGGCATCGACCCTCGCGATGACCCACGTTCGCACGACCTGCGCTCCATAAAGCGGCGGTCACCCGCGCAACCATCCTAATTGCCGACCAGCCATGCGCGACGACCCGCGACCGAACAATCGACGATGTGACTCATGACATATCCTGATGCATACATCGCGGGCGTCTATGAGCACCCGACCCGTCTTGCGACCGACAAATCCGTGCCGCAACTGCATGCCG
>CAZADK010000243.1:0-4395 GCA_964483855.1 uncultured Rhodoferax sp. | reverse complement strand
GCGTGGGCCCGTTGTCGATCATCGAGTACATGGGCCTGAATGTGCGGCATGCGGACTCTACCGATATCGGTGGCTCAAGTCCGATCGCCCATGTGGCTTACGCTGCCCAAGCCATCGCTGCGGGCAAGTGTAACGTGGCGCTGATCACGACCGCCGGCCGGCCACGCGCGGCTGCCGAGGCGCCAGGCAGCCTGACGGAGATTCCTGACTATCCTGAGAGCGGCTTCGAACTCCCCTACCGGCCCTCGCTTGTCGCCGGATACGCCATGTGTGCAAAGCGTCACATGCATGAGTTCGGCACCACCAGCGCGCAGCTGGCCTGGATCAAGGTGGCGGCCTCGCACCATGCCCAGCACAATCCGCATGCGCTGCTGCGCAAGGTGGTCACGGTCGACGACGTGCTGGGCTCGCCGATGGTGGCGGATCCGCTCCACCGGCTCGACTGCTGCATCATGACCGACGGTGGCGGTGCGATCATCGTGGCCCGCGGCGAGATCGCGCGAGCCCTTGGCCGCCCGCGCGTGCGAATGCGAGGATTTGGTGAGTCGGTCAAGTACCAGCTCGGCTCCCACATCGACCTGACGACGACGGCGGGATTGAAGTCCGGCCGGATGGCCTATGAGGAAGCGGGTGTGGGGCCCCAGGACATCAGATATCTGTCGACCTACGACAGCTTTACGATCACCGTACTGCTTGCGCTGGAGGATCTCGGCTTTTGCGCCAAGGGAGAGGGTGGGCGTTTCGCAGAAGATGGCGGGCTTATCTCCGCAACGGGGCGGCTCGCAGTCAACACCGATGGCGGCGGCCTGTGCAACAACCATCCGGCGCATCGGGGCGGCATGACCAAGGTCATTGAAGCGACCAGGCAACTGCGCGGCGAGGCGCATCCGGCGGTGCAGGTGCGCAATTGCGACCTCGCCATGGCGCACGGTACCGGCGGCATGCTGGACCGCCGACACGGTTGCGCGACCATCATTCTGGAAAGGGAGTAAGGCCATGTCTTCAATCGATGCAGCGCGGCCTTCACCCACACCGAATGCGGAAACGAAGGAGTTCTGGGTCGCCGCCGCCAGGGGTGAATTGCTGTTCGGGGATTGCCGCGCCTGCGGCGAGAAGCACTATTACCCGCGTTCCATTTGCCCTTACTGCTTTTCCGGTGAGGTTGACTGGCCGGCGACATGCGGGCGCGGCACGATCTACAGCTTCAGCGTCGTACGCCGTGGTAATCCGCCTTATGTCAGTGCTTACGTCACGCTCGAGGAGGGCGTGTCGGTATTCACGAATATTGTCAACTGTGATCCGGAGCGGCTCATGATCGGACAGCGAGTGCGCCTCGTTTTCGAAGTATCCCACTCGGGACAACCGGTCGCCGTGTTCCAGCCGGTGGATAGCTGTTGACCATGCCGAAGGATACTGACAGATTCGTCTGGGCATTCAACCAAAACAGGAGATGTTTCAAAATGATTTCTATTTCTTTTTCACGATTTGTCCGGCGCGCGGCGCTTGCGGGCCTGGCAGTCGCTGCGGCGTCAGCGGGTGCCGCTGACCGCAAGATAATCGTTTTGCAGGCTGTGACGGGCGTCGCCTCATTCTTTGGTGTTCCGGTGACCGAAGGTATCAAATTCGGCCTCGACGAGGCCAATGCCAAAGGCGCGCTCGGTGCAGACAAGATCACCTATGAAGTCGTCAATACGAATTCAATGCGCGCCCAGGCCATGGCAGGCGTCACGCGGTATGCCGCCGACCCGGAAGTGCTGATGATTCTCGGGCCAAGTACTGCGGTCGAGGGCATTCCTGCGGCGGCAGTAGCCAATGACGTGAAGATTCCTATGAAGGCGATGACAGTGGCCACTGGCGTCCTGAACGCGGGACCATGGTCATTCATATCGCCCCAGCCGCCGCAAGTCACCATGCCGCAACTGGCTGACTACGCGCTGGACGTCAGCAAGGTTAAGTCCTGCGCAACGATTCGCTTCATTGACAACGAGGCCTACGTGGACATGGAAAGGTACTTTGTGGAGCATGCGGAAAAGCGCGGTATGAAGCTCTTGGACCGCACCGGCATCAAGGTGGCCGACACCGACTTCTCTACAGTATCCACTCGTATCGTCGCTGTCAAGCCGGATTGCGTCGTGCTCTTCACTCTCGGTCCCACAGCAGCCAACCTGATCATCCAGCTCAAGCAGGCCGGGTTACCGGGCGGCACGAAGATCCTCGGGCAGACCGGCCTGGCTTCGCCGCAGCTGGTTCAGATTGGTGGTGCTGCTGTCGAAGGCGTGATATTTAATTCCGACTGGACACCGGGCGGCAGCACGCCTGCAGGTAAGGCGTTTTCCGAGGCGTTCAAGGCCAAGACCGGCAAAGAGCCTGACAGTTTCGCGGCATTGGGTTATAGCTATGCGCAGGTCGTTGTCAATGCGATGAAGGCCGCGCTACCCAATCCGACGCGGGAAAAGGTCCGCGATGCCCTGCAGAAGACCAAGGACGTGCCCGTGGTTGTCGGCAATGGCCGCTACAGCTATGTGGACCGTTTCCCGAGCTACGGGTCAGTGTTCCTTCAAGTCAAGAACGGTAGGTTCGAACTCGCACCACAGTAAGGCACGCGACGCTCAGGTGGCGGACAAACCGCCATCGAGCGGCAACGCGGCACCCGTGATCCAGCCTGACTCGTCGCTAGCCAGGAACAGTGCCAGGCAAGCGCAGTCGGCTAGAACACCAAGCCGCCGCAACGGGAGATTGGACGCCGCTGCGGCTTCCATCTCCGGGATCGTGGTACTACTACCGGCATCGCGGGCGCGCTTTTCCCACACCGTGGCCATCAGCGGCGTTGGAATCGCGCTTGGGCAGATCGCGTTGACCCGAACTCCGCTGGGCCCGTAGTCGATGGCGAGTTGCCGCGTCAGACCGATCACGCCGGTCTTGGCCGCGCAATAGTGCGGCATTGCCGGTACACCCATCAGCCCTGCAGAGCTCGATTGATTGATGATCGAGCCGCCACCGCCCTTGATCATGTGGGGCAGCGCATACTTGGCCGACAACCACACGCTGGTGAGGTTGACAGCAATCATCCGATTCCATTGCTCGATCGTCAGGTCGATCGCATTGCACGACTCGCCAATACCCGCGTTGGCGTACAGAATATCGAGCCTACCGAATGCAGCGACCGTTTCCTGCACCATGCGGGCGACTTGCTCGGGTACCGTCACATCTACAGTAGATCCGATGGCCGTCGCGATCCCGGACTTGCGAATGCCTTCAAGTGTCTGGCTGACGCCCACGCTATTGATGTCAGCGCACATTACACAGGCCCCTTCCGCCGCGAACAAATGCGCGGCCTCGCGACCGATACCCGAACCAGCGCCGGTAATGATTGCCACTTTGCCTTCAAGCCGCGTTGCCATAACCTGCTCCTCGTCCGTGTGTTGATTGAAACCGTTCGTCCGCCACTTCTGATCTAACCCGAATAGTTTCGTAATCCGGTGATCGTGACAGAAGTGGCTTCGCTTGTTTGAAAAACTTGCCCAGATCTATAGGTGGATTGCGGGCGGGTTGCTACAGGTGCAGAGTTTTCCACGGTGACGTTCGTCGCTTGCGACGGATTTGCCGCCGCCGTGTGCAACCCCGGGCGAGCCGCGCGCATTATCGTACGCGATGCCTTCAGGGGCGGCAACTCTTGGCCCTTTCCAACGTGACATGAGCCTGAAGGAGCTGCGTGTTTCCAACCAGAAATGAGCCTGAGTTGTCGAAACTGAGGTGATTTTTGTGCCAGGTTGATCATCGCAAGGATGGTGATCAACATGAACGAGTCGCGGCTTCGCACGATCGAGCAACTGCAGGAATTTCTGAAGGCAACCCCGCAGGTGCAATTCTCAGCCCATGGCGGCGATGGCGATAGCCAGCGCTACAAGCACATCAGCACGGTGCTGACACGCTTTGACTACCCCAGATGCTCCAAGGCTGATCGCGGAGTCGTACGGGCCTATTTGGCACGTACAACGGGCTACAGTCGCGCGCAACTTACCCGACTGGTCTCGCGATGGGGGAAGAACCGCCTGGGCGCGGTACCGCTGGCCAAGTGCAACCGAGAGCCCGTGGTGCCGTTCAGGCGCAAGTACACCGAGGTCGATATCGGGCTATTGGTGGAGATGGACCGCGCCAATGAGGACGTCTGCGGCCCGGCCATCGTGCATCTGCTGCAGCGCGCTTGGCTCGTCTATGGCGATGCGCGCTATGAGCGCCTGGCCGCGCTGTCCGTCTCGCACCTGTACAACCTGCGCAAGAGCACGGGCTACCAGAGCCGGCGCAGGCTGTTCACCAAGACGCGGCCGGTATGCAATCCAATTGGGGTGCGCCGGGCCCCGCGGCCCAAAGGGCGCGCCGGCTTTGTGCGCATCG
>CAZADK010000242.1:0-6736 GCA_964483855.1 uncultured Rhodoferax sp. | reverse complement strand
CATCGCCGCGGCGATGCACAAGTCCAAGCAGGAGATTCCGCACTACTACCTGTCCGAGACGATACCGATGCGCAAGGCACTCGACTGGCTGCGCGCGGTCAACGAAAAGCGTCCTGTTACCGCGCGCCTGTTGCCGGCCGCGCTGTTGCTCAAGGCGGTGGCCCTGGCAACCCGCGACTTCCCGGAGGTGAACGGCCTGTTCGTCAACGGTGTCTACCATGCCAGTGCGGTGACGCATATCGGCGTTGCCATCTCGTTGCGGCAGGGAGGCCTGATCGCACCGGCGCTGCACGATATTGGCGCACGCGCGCTCGACACCGTGATGCTGGAGCTCGCCGACCTGGTGCGGCGCTGCCGTGCCGGTAGCCTGCGCAGCTCGGAGATGTCCGACCCGACCATCACCGTGACCAACCTGGGTGACCAGGGTGTGCAGGCGGTGTTCGGCGTGATCTACCCACCGCAGGTCGCGCTGGTCGGCTTCGGGCGGGTTGCCGAACGGCCCTGGGTCGAGGACGGGAAGCTGGTGGTGATGCCGGTGGTCACCGCCAGTCTGAGCGCCGACCATCGGGTCAGCGACGGCCACCGGGGCGCGCTGTTTCTGATGCGGATCTCGGACTTGTTGCAACAGCCGGAGAAATTATGAGGAGCATCGTGTGAAACAGCAGGAAATCCGCGCCGGCGTGATCGCCGCGATCAAGGCGATCGCACCCGAGGTCGAGGAGGACGAACTGGTGAGCGGGCAGCCGCTGCGGGCCCAGGTCGATCTCGACTCGATGGACTGGCTCAACGTGCTGATCGAGCTGCACCAGCGTTTCGGCATCGACATCCCTGAGGTGGACTATGCGCGCCTCGACACGCTCGACGCGATCGTGTCCTACCTGTCCCGCAGGCTCGGTTAGCGACACGGCGAAGTAGCGCCCTGCCAGCTTGTGCAGGCGCGGCCACCCACCCAGGCGGGCCGGGAAGACCTCGGTGGCCCTGACTTGCGCTTGATCAAGACGCTTTGGCGAAAGCGGTAAAACAATGTTGGCACCGGGCTGGCAGCTGGATCAGTCCAGGTTTTTGGAGACACACACCATGACGTACCTGCCATTCGTCCTTCGGCCGCCGTGGCGGCAGTTCGCATGTACCGCTTCGCTTGTGCTGGCGGCAGCGGCGGCCCATGCGGCCGGTTTCCAGCTCAACGAGACCTCCGCATCGGGCTTGGGCACGGCGTTTGCCGCAGGCGCCGCCGAGGCGGCGGATGCCAGCACCTTGTGGTCCAACGTGGCCGGAATGGCGCGCCTCGGCGAGAGCCAGGCTTCCGGCACCTTGCACCTGATCACGCCCTCGCTGAAATTCCGCAATGTCGCGTCGCGGCCTGCGACCGGGCAGGGGCTTGGCGGCTCGGGTGGAGACGCTGGCGGTACGGCTCCGGTGCCCAACGTCTATGTTGCCAAGCCGCTGGACAACGGCTTGTCGATCGGCCTGGGCGTGACCGCGCCCTGGGGTCTGGTCACCGAATACGACGACGGCTGGGTCGGCCGATTCCAGGCCATCAAGTCCAGCATCGAGACCATCAACATCAATCCGAGCCTGGCCTGGAAGGCGTCGGACCGGGTTTCCGTCGGCCTGGGTTTGAATGTGCAGCACATGAAGGCCGAGTTCACGAACCAGGTCAACTATGCCGGGGCATTGCTCAATGCCGCGGTGCTGGGCGGCGTCGTGCCCGGATCGCCGGCTTTCACGGCCATCGCCACGGCTGCCAACAGGCTGGAGTCCCGTGCCCGGGTCACCGGCTCGGACACCGGATACGGATGGAACGCGGGGCTGATGTTCGATCTCGATGACCGTTCGCGCATCGGCATCGGCTACCGGTCCAGCGTGAAGTACCGTCTCGACGGCATGGCCCGCTTTGCCAATCCGGCCGTGGCGGCGCCTCTGGCTGGGCTGGCTGCCGCTGTCAACGGCCTCGCCCTGTACGATGGTCGGATCACGTCCGACGTGGAAATTCCGGCGGTGCTCAATCTGTCGTACTTCACGCGGCTCGACGACCGCTGGGACCTGATGGTCGATGCCCAGTGGACGCAATGGTCCACCGTGAGGAACCTGACCTTCCTGCGCGCCGATGGTTCGGTGCTGCAGGACACGCCGGAGAATTTCAAGAACAGCTGGAAGCTGGCGTTCGGGGCGAACTACCGCTACAACCCGCAATGGACGCTGCGCGGGGGCATCGCGTTCGACCAGTCCCCGGTGCAGCGCGCCTTCCTGACGCCGCGCCTGCCTGACGGCGACCGGACCTGGCTGACCCTCGGAGCGCGCTACACGATCAGCCCGAAGCTTGCCGTCGACTTCGGCGCTGCTTACATCTTCGTCAAGAAGACCCTTATCGACCATGCTGGCGGCACGCCGAACTTGGCAGCGAATGGCCTGGTCAACGGCTATTACGACAGCCGGACCGTGATCCTGTCAGCGCAGCTCAACTACGTGTTCTGAGCAGCGACCGACCTGCCGTTGCCGTTGCCGTTGCCATTGCCGTTGCCATTGCCATTGCCATTGCCATTGCCATTGCCGTTGCCATTGCCGTTGCCATTGCCATTGCCATTGCCATTGCCGTTGCCATTGCCGCAGGAGCGCCGCGTGAGCCGAAGCGCTGGCGGCGACCTCCGCACCAGCGCGGTCGTTTGCGCCGTGCGACCATTCGCCGAAGGAAATCAGGACAGCGCATGGTGTATTTCGATGTCTTCAATGGCGATGCCGACGGCATGTGTGCGTTGCACCAGCTTCGTCTGGTCGAGCCGCGGGATACGGCAACCCTGGTCACCGGTGTCAAGCGTGACATCGACCTGCTCGCGCGCGTGCCCTGCGTGCCGGGCGCCAGGGTCACGGTGCTCGACGTGTCGCTGGCGCGCAATCGTGATGCGTTGATGCGTCTGCTGGAGGGCGGCGTGCAGGTCGAGTACTTCGATCACCATGGCGCCGGCGACGTGCCGCGACACCCTGGCCTTCAATCCCATATCGCGAGCGAAGCCGATGTCTGCACCAGCATGCTGGTCGAGCGCCATGTCGGCGCGCGGCATCGAAGCTGGGCCGTGGTCGGCGCGTTTGGTGACAACATGGACGCCGCCGCCCGGCAGCTGGCAGGTTTGCTCGACCTCAAGCCGGCTCAGGTCGAGGCCCTGCGCGAGTTGGGCGACTGCCTGAACTACAACGCATACGGCACCAGCGTAGCCGACCTGTTCATGCCGCCAGAGCAGTTGTACCGGCGCATGCACCTTTACCGGGACCCATGGCGTTTCATTGCCGAAGAACCGGTGTTGGCCACGATCCGGGACGGACGCGCGCAGGACCTGGAACTGGCTCGCCAGACCAGGCCGTACGCCCGTTGCTCCGCTGGCGTTGTCTACTTGCTGCCCGACGCACCGTGGAGCCGCCGCGTGCGCGGCGCCTGGGGTAACCTGCTGGCCCAGGAGTCGCCCGGGTTGGCGCATGCCTTGCTCACGCCCGACGGCGAGGGCGCCTATGTGGTCAGCGTGCGTGCGCCGCTGCGTGACCTGCGTGATGCGGATCGGCTGTGCACGGCATTTCCACCGGGGGGCGGGCGCCCCGCGGCGGCTGGTATCGACCAACTGCCGCCGGATCGGCTGGTGGACTTCGTGTCCGCGTTCGAGCAGATGTTTGGCAAAGGCGCCGTGGTTTGACATGGATCACGCGGTGCAGGCGGCACCCGGGGCAGCGCCTTCGGCCTTGCCCGCGTCGCGGCCGACGGGCTGATGCGGGCCGGACCATCACGCCGTGGCCTTTGCTTGATGGATGTCAACGGCTTGCGGTGAGGGGCTTCTACCATGCACGGTGATCGATGCCGTGCGACCCGTTGACACCCGGCCGCGATTGAACGTGTGCGGTCCCGCCAATGCGCCTTGCCGTGCATCGTCCAGCATCAGAACAGGAGTCCGCATGAACACCTTGACCAAGATGGCGCTCGGCCTGATCGGCCAGCTCAAGCCGCAGCGCGCCGAAGGATACGCTGTCAGCACCTTGCCATTGGCACCGGCACGCACCGGGCAGGCCTGGCCGCTGATGCAGGCGCTGCAGCAAGGCGAGTCGCAGCGCACGTTCGTTCCGGCGCCTGCGTGACCACCTTGTTCGACCCGTTGCGCCTGGCCGAGGTGGCGTGGGACGTCACCTGCGTCAACGCGGCATCGGCGCAGCAGGTCCGGCAGCGGCAGCACACGCGGTTGGCCGCCTTGCTGGAGGCGGCCCGTGCCGCGCCGATGAATCGCCAACTTCTGGAGGGCCGGGCGACCGGCGATATCGCGCTCACCGACTTGCCGGTGCTGCACAAGCGCACGCTGATGCGCCACTTCGACGCCTGGGTGACCGACCCCGCGCTGCGCCTGCCGGCGTTGCGCGCGTTCATCGCCGACGCACGGCAGATCGCGCAGCCGTACCTCGGCAAGTACCAGGTCTGGGAGAGTTCGGGCACCAGCGGGACGCCGGCCGTGTTCGTGCAGGATACGCGCGCCATGGCCGTCTACGACGCCCTGGAGGGGCTGCGCCGCGCCACGCCGCGCACCCTCTACGGCTGGCCCGACCCGAACCTGCTTGGCCAGCGCATGGCCTTTGTCGGCGCGACCAGCGGGCATTTCGCCAGTGTCGTGTCGGTGGAGCGTTTGCGCCACCTCAATCCCTGGCTGGGCTCCGGTTTGCGGTCGTTCTCGATCGCCCAGCCGGTCGACGCGCTGGTCGCGCAGCTCAACCAGTTCGCACCGTCGGTCATTGCGACTTATCCCAGCGCCGCCGCGATGCTGGCCGATGAGGCGGCACGCGGTGCGTTGCAGCTGTCGTTGCGCGAAGTCCTGACCGGCGGCGAAACCCTCGGGGCGGCCTCCCGCCAGCATATCGAGCAGCAACTGCAGTGCCCGGTACGCAACAGCTACGGGGCTTCCGAGTTCCTGGCCATGGGTTGGGAATGTGGCGAGGGCCGCATGCACCTCAATGCCGACTGGGTCATCCTCGAGCCGGTGGACCGCCACCATCGGCCGGTGCCGCCGGGCACGCGCGCGTTCACCGTGTTGCTGACCAACCTGGCCAACCATGTGCAGCCGCTGATCCGCTATGACCTGGGTGACCAGGTCACCGTGGCCGAAGGCTCCTGTGCGTGCGGTTCGCCGCTGCCGGTGATCGACGTGCAGGGTCGCCACGATGATGCGCTGGTGATGGCCGGTCGCGGCAAGCGGACAGTGACCTTGTTGCCACTGGCACTGAGCACGGTCATGGAGGACGATGCCGGCGTGTTCGACTTCCAGCTGCGCCAACGGGACGCGCACACGCTGGTGCTGCGACTGGGCCAGCGTGGCAAGACGGCCGTGTCGGCCGCTGCGCGCTGCCGTCGGGCTTTGCGGGCCTTCTGTGCGGACCAGGGCGTGGACGGACTGCGGCTGGTCAACGAGCTGGACAAGGCATTTGCGCGCGGCCCCAGCGGCAAGGTCCAGCGCGTCATCGCGCGGACTCAGGACTGACACCGGTCGTCAACGCCCCGGCGCTTGCAGCTGCAGGCTGCGCAGCGCGCCGACCAGCAGCTCCGCCATCGATACCGCATTGGTGGCATGGGTCACGCAGTCGGTGCTCCAGACCTCCCGGATGCCGCTGGCGCGCATCAGTTCCATCTCCTGAGGGATGAAGAGTGCGTGCGTGACTGCCGCGTCGATCGACGCGCTACATCCGACGAAGTGTTGGTGCCAGAGCAAAAACTGCTCCGCAATTTTGGCGCATGCGTCCTCTGACAGACCAAGTTCCTCGCAACCGACGATGGACGGGTCATCGACGACATTGAGCGTGGCCAGGATGCGTCGGCCGTTCGCATGTACCGAGATTTTGCTCAGCGCCTGGAAACCTTCTGCGCGGTACAACGGGCAGTAACGATGCAGGTAGGCAACGTTCTCGCGGTAGGTGTCGATGCCGATGCGGCGGATCGCGAGCAGCGCGCGGGTCAACATGTCGGCCGGCGCTGCGTCGGTCGAAGGCGGTTTGTCCATGTGTGGAGACTATAGGCAATTGCCCGGCGTGGCCCGTCACGGAGCGGCTGGGTTTGACAGCCAGGCCACCAGGCGTGAGCGCGCCGGTGCCATCTGCTTGTAGGCCAGCACGTCGTCGGACATCGATTCCAGTGCCTGCTGCAGGCGCCTTGCGCCAGCAGCGTCGGCCACGGCATCGGGCAGGGCCTGCAGCTGCACGCGGATCGTGAACACCAGTTGCCGGGGCGGCCCGCCGCCAACCGTCGGCACGGGAAAAAAGCTTTGCCGCTCGGTACGCAGGAAACACTGGCTGGCGAAGGCATCGAGGTCGTCTGTGTGAGGCCAAGGCCTGGGCGCCTGTCGCCGGGGATGCCGGTCATGCAGCGGCGAGGCGCTGATAGTCCAGACCTGACGTTCCCAGTCGTCGCCCCCGGCCAGCAAGCGCATCAGCTGGGGCCAGCGTTGGTTCAGTGCGGCGCTGTCGGCGACCGGCGCATGGATGGCGCTCAGGTTCCCGCCGATCTTGTCCTCTGGCGCCCATCCGCTGGGCACGCAGACACACATCCAGGGCACGATGCCGCTGTCAAGGTCGAGCAGTGCCAGGTCCTGTTCGAAGGCCAGCGCCAGCGGCGTGTCCCGCGGCAGGTCGAATATGCCGTCACGCGCGGCCTGTCGCCAGACGGCCGCAATGGCCGCAATGGCGTCGAATCCCGGCACACACGTCACGTCCTGGCGGGCCG
>CAZADK010000241.1:3343-6754 GCA_964483855.1 uncultured Rhodoferax sp. | reverse complement strand
CCAGTGCGCTCAAGGCATTGACCGCGTTGTGCTGGCCACGGATACGCAGCGCCTCGGCTGGCATCAGGCGCTGCAGGTGCAACGCGTCGGCTTCCTCGCCCTTGCGCAGCTTGATGGTCGGGTCGAGTTCCTGGGCGCGCACCAGCCACACCATGCCGTTCACTTTTTCCAGGCCGAACTCGCCCGGCTGTGTCGGTATGCCGGCGCCGACGCTGATACTGCGCCGGGGTGCGCGGCCCTTGGCGGGTGGTGGCAACATCGCCATCACGGCCGGGTCATCGCGGTTGAGCACCAGCAGCGCCTGCGCACCGAAGATCCGCGCCTTGGCGGCGGCGTAGGCTGGCATGTCGCCATGCCAGTCCAGATGGTCCTGGCTCAGGTTGAGCACGCAGGCTGCAGTGGGTTCGAATCCAGTCGGCGCTTGCTGCGCACCGAGCACGAATGCGCCGGCCGCCATGTCGGCGAGCTGGAAACTCGACAGCTCGATCACCCAGGCCTGCGGCAGGTTGTCGTCGTCCAGATGCCGTGCGACGGTGTCGAGCAAGGTGGGGCCGATGTTGCCCGCCAGCGCCACCGTCCTGCCGGCTCGCTCGAGCAGCTGAGCGGTCAGCGAGGCGACGGTGGTCTTGCCGTTGGTGCCGGTCACGGCCAGGATCTGCGGTTCGTATGCCCTGTTCTTGCGCAGCTCGGCCAGCGCCAGGGCGAACAGGTCCAGCTCGCCCGCCACCGGGATGTTGCAGGCGCGGGCCGCATCGACCACCGGTGCCACCTGGGCCGGGCTCAGACCGGGACTCTTGAGCAGCAAGTCCGGGCGTTGCGGCTGCAGCAGCATGGCATCGAGCGCGCTGTGCACGAAGCGCGCTGCGGGGACGGTGTCGCGCAGCGCCGCCAGCTGGGGCGGTGCCTCACGCGTGTCGACCACTGTAACCGTTGCGCCATGGCGCGTGCACCAACGGGCCATGGCCAGGCCGGAACTGCCCAGGCCCAGGACCAGCACGTTGGCGTCTTGCAGCTGCACCACCGTCGTCACCGCAGCTTCAAGGTGGACAAGCCCACCAGGCACAACAACATGGTGATGATCCAGAACCGGATCACGACCTGCGACTCTTTCCAGCCGGTCTTCTCGAAATGGTGGTGCAGCGGCGCCATCTTGAGCAGGCGTCGGCCCGCGCCGAAACGGCGTTTCGTGTATTTGAAGTATCCGACCTGTGCCATCACCGAGATCGCCTCGGCGACGAAGATGCCGCCCATGATGGCAAGCACGATTTCCTGGCGCACGATGACCGCGATAGTGCCCAGCGCGCCGCCCAGCGCCAGAGCGCCGACGTCACCCATGAAGACCTGGGCCGGATGCGCGTTGAACCAGAGAAAGGCCAGTCCGGCGCCGGCCATCGCGGCGCAAAATACCAGCAACTCACCCGCGCCCGGGATATGCGGGAACAACAGGTACCGGGAAAACACCGCATTGCCAGTCACGTAGGCGAACACGCCCAGTGCCGAACCGACCATCACCACCGGCATGATGGCCAATCCGTCCAGGCCGTCGGTCAGGTTGACCGCGTTGCTCGAACCCACGATCACCAGGTAGGTGAGCACGACGAAACCCAACACGCCCAGCGGATAGCTGATCTCCTTGAAGAACGGCAGCATCAGGCCGGCCTTGGGCGGCAGGTTCAGGTCGAAGCCCGAGCGTACCCAGGTCAGGAACAGCTCGAACACCCGCACGTTGGAGTTCTCCGAGATGCTGAACACCAGGTACAACGCAGCCACCAGGCCGATCAGTGACTGCCAGAGGTATTTTTCGCGCGAACGCATGCCTTCCGGATTCTTGTCCACGACCTTGCGCCAGTCATCGACCCAGCCGATCGCGCCGAAACCCAGCGTCACCAGCAACACGATCCAGACGAAGCGGTTCGACAGGTCCATCCACAGCAGCGTCGAGACCGCGATGCAGATCAGGATCAGCACGCCGCCCATGGTCGGTGTGCCGCTCTTGCTGAAATGGGTTTCCATGCCGTAGCCGCGAATCGGTTGGCCGATCTTGAGACGCGACAGATTGCGGATCACCACCGGGCCGGCGATCAATCCGATCAGCAGCGCGGTCATCGCTGACAACACCGCGCGCAGAGTCAGGTACTGGAACACCCGCAGGAAGCCGAATTCCGGTCCCTGCGACTGCAACCATTGGGCCAGGCTCAGCAACATGCGGCTTCTCCGGTTGTGGCGCCGTTGGACTTGCCCGCGCCGGCCACGAGCGCTTCGACCACGCGTTCCATGCGCATCGAACGGGATCCCTTGACCAGCACGCTGCTCACCCATGGCATCTGCGCCAGCACCGCCGCGACCAGGTCGGGCATGGTGTCGAAATGGCGCGCACCGGGGAAGGGCGCTGTGGCGTGGGCCGACAGGTCGCCCATGGTGAACAGGAAATCGATGCCCAGTGCGTGCGCCCTGGCACCAGCCTGGGCGTGGAATTGCGGTCCCTGTTCGCCGACCTCGCCCATGTCGCCCAGCACCATCAGGTGCGGGCCGGGCAGCATGGCGAGCATCGCCAGCGCGGCATCGACCGAATCGGGGTTGGCGTTGTAGCTGTCGTCGACGAGGGTTCGGGCCTGGCCGCCCCAGGCCAGTTGCTGGGTGCGCGAGCGGCCCTTGACCGGCTCGAAGGATCGCAGTCCGGCTGCCACGTGTTTCAGTGGCGCGCCGGCCGCGATGGCGCCGCTGGCCGCGGCCAGCGCGTTGTGCACGTTGTGCAGGCCTGCCATGGGCAATGAGAAGACCAGCGCTCCGGCCGGCGTGTCGGCCTGCACTTGCCAGGCGCCGTCGCGCCAGAGGGGCGCGGCGGCGCGCACCGAGACCCCGGAGTTGCCGTGCGGGCTGGTGGCGATTGCGAACTCCATCAGCGGCCGCTGACCGGCACGGGTGCGCCACGTCGGCGCGAACGGATCGTCGTGCGGGAACACGGCGACACCGTCGGCGGGAAGGCTGTCGATGACGGCGCCGTTCTCCTGCGCCACCGCCTCGACCGTGGCCATGAATTCCAGATGCTCGCGTTGCGCGTTGTTGATCAGCGCCACCGTGGGTTGTGCCATGCCGGCGAGCAGTGCGATCTCGCCGGCATGGTTCATGCCCAGTTCGACCACGGCCACGCGGTGTTCGGCGCGCAGCCGCAGCAGCGTCAGCGGCAGGCCGATATCGTTGTTGAAATTGCCGTGTGTTGCCAGCGAGGCGTCGGGCATCCAGTGGCGCAGGATAGTTGCCAGCATCTGCGTGACCGTGGTCTTGCCGTTGCTGCCGGTCACCGCGATGAGTGGCAAGCTGAACTGTTCGCGCCAGCGCGTGGCCAGCAGGCCCAGGGCCTGGCGCGTGTCGGCGACGAAGCAGCGACCGGATCGCAACTGGCTGATGCCG
>CAZADK010000241.1:0-3333 GCA_964483855.1 uncultured Rhodoferax sp. | reverse complement strand
GCGGCGGCGCCGGCGGCGCTGGCCTGTGCCAGGAACCCGTTGCCGTCGAAGTTGTCGCCACGAATGGCCACGAACAGGTCGCCGGCTTGCAGGCTGCGGCTGTCGGAGTGCACGCGACGCAGCTGCGTGCCAGCGTCGCCCACCAGCATGCAGCCAGGCAAAAAGCTGGCGGCTCGGCGCAGGTCCATCATCATGCCGCCACCCCCTGTGCCGGTGCTGCGGCGCGGCGGCGCGCCAGGGCTGCATGGGCCTGCGCGAGATCCGAGAAGGGCCGGCGCTGGCCAGCCACCTCCTGGTAGTCCTCATGCCCCTTGCCGGCAAGCAGGACCACGTCGGCGCTGGCCGCGGTCATGACTGCAGTGTCGATGGCGCGTGCGCGATCGGGCTGCTGGCGCAGCGACGCATGGCCGGACAGTGCCGGAACGATTTGCGCGATGATGCTCTGCGGGTCCTCGCCGCGCGGGTTGTCGCTGGTGACGACCACATGGTCGGCGGCGCGCGCTGCTGCGCCCATCAACGCACGCTTGCCCGGGTCGCGGTCGCCGCCGCAACCGAATACGCACCACAGGCTGCCGTTGCGTTGCCGCGCCACTGGGCGCAGCGCCTCGAGCGCCTTGTCCAGCGCATCGGGGGTGTGGGCGTAGTCGATCGCCACCAGCGGCAGGCCGGGTTCGAGCAGGCGCTGCATGCGTCCGGGGACCGGCGCCAGTTCGGCGCAGGCGCGCACCGCCTGCTCCAGCGGGACGTCCAGCGAGCGCATTGCGGCGATCACGCCGAGCAGGTTGTTGACGTTGTAATGGCCGATCAGCTGCGTGCGCAGCCGCTCGCGCCGCGTGCCCTCCCGCACGTCGAACTCCAGGCCGGCCGCGCCGACCGAGATGGCTGCTGCCTGCAGCCGCGCCGGCGCCTGGCAGGACACCGTCCACACGTCGAGTGCCTGCAGCGCCGGCAGTTGCAGCAACTCGCGGCCTTTGGCGTCGTCGATGTTGACAACCGCCGCGGTGAGGCCGGGCCACTGGAACAAACGCGCCTTGGACAACCAGTAGGCCTGCATCGTGCCGTGGTAGTCGAGATGGTCCTGCGTGAAATTGGTGAACACGGCGGTGTACACGCGGGTGCCGTCGAGCCGGTGTTCGTCGATGCCGATCGACGAGGCCTCCAGCGCGCAGGCGCGGATGCCGGTGTCGGCGAAGCGGCGCAGGCTGGCCTGCAGCAGCACCGGGTCAGGCGTCGTCAGGCCGCTGGCGTATAGCGGCGCCTGGGCCACGTCCTGGCCGGCAGACGGTGGTTGGCCGATGCCCAGCGTACCGACCATCGCACAGGCTTGCAGCGGGACGATCTGCCGGCTTGACAAGGCCTGGGCCAGCCACCAGGCGGTGGAAGTCTTGCCGTTGGTGCCGGTCACGGCGACGACGCGCAGCGCGTGCGACGGATCGTCGAAATAGGCGCAGGCGACCAGCGCGCTGGCCGTGCGCAGACCGGTGTAGCCGGCCACGCGCGGGTCCTGCAGGTCAAACCGCTCGACCCCTGCACGCTCGACCAGGCAGGCTACGGCACCTTGGGCCAGCGCGGCCGCCACATGCGCGCGCGCATCGTGGGCAGCGCCAGGCCACGCAATGAAGCCGTCGCCCGGCTGGACCTGGCGGCTGTCGCTGCGCAGCGTACCGGTGACCTGTGCGCGCAGCCAGGCGGCGGCGGCGGCCGCAGAGTGCAGCTCCTGCATCACAGGCTCTCCTCCACGGCAGTGACGATCTGCGGCTTGACCGCCATGTCGGGCGTCACACCCATCAGCCGCAGCGCCTGTTGCACCGTCTCGCTGAAAACGGGCGCTGCAACCTCGCCGCCGTAGTACTTGCCGTTGCTCGGCTCATCGATCATCACCGCCACGACGATGCGCGGCTTTTCGATCGGCGCCATGCCGGTGAACCAGGAACGGTACTTGTTCGTGGCGTAACCCTTGCCCACCTGCTTGTGCGCGGTGCCGGATTTGCCGCCGACCGAATAACCGATGGTCTGGGCTCGTTGGCCGGTGCCGCCGGGGCCCGCCGCCATCTGCAGCATCTTGCGCACCGCGGCCGCATGGGTTGCCGAGAACACCTGGGTGCCGGTGGCCGGTTCGCTGCTCTTGAGAATCGTGGCGGAAATGACCTGGCCGTCGTGCGCGAACGCGGTGTACGACTGCGCCATCTGGAACAAGGACGCGGACAGACCGTAGCCGTAGGCCATCGTGGCCTGCTCGACCGGACGCCAGGTCTTCCACGGGCGCAACCGCCCGGTCACCGCACCGGGAAACTCCAGGTGGGGTTTCTGACCATAGCCGAGCAGGGTATAGGTGTCCCACATCTCGCGCGGGCTCATCTTCTGCGCGAGCTTGATGGCGCCGATGTTGCTCGATTTCTGGATTACCCCCTCGACCGTCAGTGTGCCGTAGTCATGCGTGTCGCGGATCGTGAAGCCGGCCATCGTGAAGCGACCGGGGCCGGTCTCGATCAGCGTCTGCGGCGTCACGCGGCCCGCCTGCAGCGCCATCGCCGCCGTAATCGGCTTCATCGTCGAGCCCGGTTCGAACACATCGGTCAAGGCACGGTTGCGCAGTTGCTCGCCGGTCAGGTTGCGCCGGTCGTCCGGCGCAAAACTCGGGTAGTTGGCCATCGCCAGCACCTCACCGGTGTTGGTGTCGATCACCACGACACTGCCGCCGCGGGCCTTGTGCGTCGTGACCGCGTGGCGCAACTTCTGGTAGGCGAAGAACTGGATCTTGCTGTCGATGCTCAACTGGATGTCCTTGCCATCGACCGGCGGCACCTGTTCGCCGACACCCTCGACGACACGGCCCAGCCGGTCCTTGATGACGCGGCGCGATCCGGCGCGCCCGGCCAGCGCCTGGTCGAATGCCAGTTCGATGCCCTCCTGGCCCTTGTCCTCGATGTTGGTGAAGCCCACGATATGCGCAGCGGCCGGCCCCTCCGGGTATTCGCGGCGGTATTCCTTGCGCTGGTAGATGCCCTTGAGTTCGAGTGCGGCGATCTGCTTGCCGACCGACTCATCGACCTGGCGCTTGAGCCATACGAAGGTCTTGTCCTCGGCCTCGAGCTTGCGCTCGAGTGCGGGCAGCGCCATGTCGAGCAACTTGGCCAGTTGCTTGAGTTTTGCCAGGTCGCGCGGCACGTCTTCAGGAATCGCCCAGATGCTGGGCGCCGGCACACTCGAGGCCAGGATCAGACCGTTGCGGTCCATGATGCGGCCGCGGTTGGCCGGCAGCGACAGCGTGCGGGCGAAGCGCACTTCGCCCTGGCGCTGGAAGAAGTCATTGGCCACAACCTGGATATACAC
>CAZADK010000240.1:402-6794 GCA_964483855.1 uncultured Rhodoferax sp. | reverse complement strand
GGTCAGACCGCGATCCACTGCGTGCCGTGCAGCGGATCGGCGATGCCCACGTCGGCGCTGGAACATCCCAGCGCCTCGGCCAGTGCGGCGCGTGCCAGCTCCGGCCGGTTGTTCTCTCGGCTCAGATGGGCCGCCACGACCGTCGACAGGCCGGGATGGCGCAGTGCCGCCGCAATGTCTGCCGAGCGCGCGTTCGACAGATGGCCGTGTTTGCCGCCCACCCGTTTTTTCAGGAAGGGCGGGTAAGACGAGGCATCCAGCAGGTGCGGATCATGGTTGCATTCGAGCAGCAAGGCCTGGCACCCTGACAGATGGCCCAGCACATGGTCTGTCGCGTGCCCGAGATCGGTCAGGATGCCCAAACTGCTGGCGCCGTCGGAGCAGCGCAATTGCAGCGGCTCGCGCGCATCGTGCGGCACGGTGAAGGGGGTGATGCTCAAGTCGCCCACTGCGATCGGCAACCCGTCACAGGCATACTGCAGCAGATCGTCGAAATCCCCATCACGGGCCCCGGCGTGGGTGCCGCGGCTCATCCAGACCGGTATGCGGTGGCGCAGCGCGAGCTGGCGAGCGCAACCCAGGTGGTCGCTGTGTTCGTGGGTGACGAAGATGGCGTCGATGTCGCCGGCCGTCAGGCCGGCGCGTGCCAGACGCTCGTCCAGCTGGCGTATACCCAGGCCGCAATCGACCAGCAGGCGGGTCTGGCTGGCGCCCCCGCCCCCTTCGACGACGGTTGCGTTACCCGAGCTGCCGCTGCCCAGGTTACGGAAACGCAACATCGTGCGCTCCTATTTGAGGTCGTCTGCAATCACCCTGACGATACGCTGCGCACTGGGGGAGGTGTCGGCCGCGCCCGTGTTGGTCAGCACGGATACCGTGGTGGAATCGCCCTGCGATCGAACCGCAATGCGGTACTTCGTCGGCGAGTTGGTCGACGCGCCACCACCAAACAGGCGGCCCAGGAACCCTGGCTCCTGCCGGTCCGGATTGGGTTCCACGTACCGCACGAAATAGACGCCCTGACTGCGGTCACGGTCTTCCACGGTAAAGCCGGTGCGATCCAGCGACAGGCCGACACGGCGCCATGCGCGGTCGAAGTTGTCGTCGATCTGCACCACCGGTTGACCATTGACTTGTGCGATCCGGGCCGAGGGCTGGGCGACTCCCGCGGCGGTGACGGCCTTGGCCTGCTCCTGGGACACACCGAGCTTGACCATCAGCCGGCGCAGGAACTCGGTTTCCAGTTCCGGTTCGGCCGCACGCGGTTGCCAGATGGTCCTCCGGTCGCCACCGGCAACGGCCGCGGTGCCTGCTGCATAAACCTCGATCATGCCGCGGTGGCTGATGTAAATTTCTGTCTCGCCGGCTGCATTGCGTTCGAGCCGGGTGCGGAAGCGATCGCGTTCAGCGGTCGAGTACAGTGAATCGAACAACCTGCCCAGCGACTGGCGGATCAGGTCCTGGGGGATCTTGGCGCGGTTCTCGGCCCAGTCGGTTTCCATGATGCCCAGGCTCTTCTGGTCCATCGAGAGCAGGAAGCCGTGTTCCTGCCAGAAGTCCTTGATCGGATCCCACAACACATCCGGCGGACGTTTGACGACGAGCCAGCGCTGGTTGCCGGAACGCTCGATCCGAACATCGGCGATCGTGGCCGCGGCGACCGGGACGGCCGGACCGGACTGGCCGAGCTGGTAGCTCGAAGCGGTGACCGGACCGCCGGGTATCGCATAACGGTTGTCACGCGCGAGCTGGGTCAGGTCTGGCGGGACAGCCAGCGAGGGTGCGGCCGACGCGCTCTTGTAATCGACCTTGTCGGACTCCAGCACCGAGCACGCACCCAGCGCCAGAGCCAGGCCGAGCACGGCCAGTCGTTTAGTAACGTTCACCAGATAGTCCTTCAGGATAGGTATGGTCAGATCAGGTCGCCCTGGCGCAGGGCGTCTTCCACCACTGGCACGAATTCGGGCTCCAGCGGCGTCATCGGCAGGCGCATGGCGCCCCCGCACAGGCCCATACGCTGCATCGCCCACTTCAGCGGGATGGGATTGGCCTGCACGAACAACTGTTTGTGCACGGGCATCAGCGCACGCTGGATCTCCATCGCGCGCCGCGCGTCACCGGCCATGGCGGCGACACACAACTCGTGCATCTGGCGCGGGGCGATGTTGGCGGTGACACTGACATTGCCCTGGCCGCCGCACAGCATCAGGGCCACGGCAGTCGGGTCGTCGCCGGAATAGACAGCAAAACCCTTGGGAACGTCACGGATCAGCCACTGCCCGCGCTCCACATTGCCGGTCGCGTCCTTGATGCCGACGATGCCCGGGATCTGTGCCAGGCGCAGCACGGTGTCGTGGGCCAGGTCGGCCACGCTGCGTCCGGGCACGTTGTAGAGCACCATGGGCAGATCGACCGCCTCGGCGATCGCCTTGAAATGCCGGTACAGGCCTTGTTGTGACGGCTTGTTGTAATACGGGACGACCTGCAGGTGGCAGTCGGCGCCGACCTCGTGCGCGAACCGGGTCAGCTCGATGGCCTCGGCGGTCGAGTTGGCGCCGCAGCCGGCCATGATCGGCACGCGTTTGCGCGCCTGTTCGACGGCCACGCGGATGATCTCGCAGTGTTCCGCGACGCTGACGGTCGGGGATTCGCCGGTGGTGCCGACAACGCCGATGCAATCCGTTCCCTGCTCGATGTGCCAGTCGATCAGCTTGCGCAGCGCCGCATAGTCCACGCTGCCGTCGTCGTGCATCGGGGTCACGAGAGCCACGATGCTGCCAGTAATAGGTGTCATGTGCACGGTCACGATGGGCAAAGCCGCATTCTACCCAGTCAACCCGTACGCCCCGTCACAGCAGGTGGCGCTGCGGCGTATCGGCTGCGCCCCGTTGCGAGTCGCCAGGAAGGGGCTCGCGCACGGCCGCAATACGCTGTATGAAACGCGGCGGGTCGGCGCAGAAACCGTCTTCGTAGGCGACGACGCGCAGGTCCCGGCAGGCCTGCAGAAGTTCTCCGGGTTGCAGCAGGAAATCGGGCCGCGCGGGTCTGCCCACCGAGGCATTGCCATGGGCAAAGGTTTCGTACAGCAACACGCCGCCCGCAGCCACGCTACGCACGATGGTCTGCATCAGGGGGCGCCACAGGTAGTTCGTGACGACGACGCCGTCGAAGGTCTGCTCCTTGCCATCGTGCACGAGCGGCCAGGCCTGGTTTTCGATGTCGGCCAGCAGCGTCTGCACGCGCAGGCCCTCGGCGGCGTTGGACAAGCCGGCGATCGCAGCGAGTGCCTCCTGCGAGCGGTCGAGCGCGATGACCGGGTGGCCGCGCGACGCGAACCAGCGCACGTGGCGCCCCTGGCCACAGGCAAGATCGAGCACGGTGCCGCCCTCGGCCACCAGGTGCGACCAGCGCCGGATCCACGCTGACGCGGCTTCGCCGCCGTGGTGGGGCTGGCCCATCATCGGGTCGGGGCCTGCATCAGAAACATGCCCACATCTGCTGCGCCAGCTGCACCATGAAGTCGGGCTGCAGGTACAGCGTTAAAACACCGAGCAGCACGGCCAGGGCCAGGGCCCAGGCCAGCACGCGATGCCAGGGAGTTACCGCCACGATCACCCCGGCGCCGCGGCTTGCGCCGGCGTGGCGCTGCGGCGGATGGCGGCTTCATTGACCGGCAGATTGATCAGCGCTGCGAGTACGCCCAGCGCAATGGCGATCATCCAGGCGACATCGTAATTGCCGCGCAGGTCATACAACAGGCCACCCATCCACACACCGAGAAAAGAGCCGACCTGGTGACTCAGGAACACGAAGCCGCCGAGCATGGACAGATGGGCGACGCCGAAGATCTGGGCCACCGCCGCGTTGGTTGCCGGGACGGTGGACAACCACAACAGCCCCATGACGCTGGCAAAGACGTAGACACTCGCCGGTGTCAGTGGCACCAGCAGAAACACGCTGATGGCCACCGCCCGCGCAAGATAGATGAAGGCCAGGATACGCGTCTTGCGCATACGCTCGCCCAGGCTGCCGGCGGCGTAGGTGCCGATCACGTTGAACAAGCCGATCAGCGCCAGCGCATAACTGGCGACCTGAGGTGCCATGCCGTGGTCCTTCAGGTAGCTGGGCAAATGCACGCCGATGAACACGACCTGAAACCCGCAGACAAAAAAACCTGCCGTCAGCAGCTGGAAGCTGGGGTAGCGGAAAGCCTCCTGGATTGCCTGCACGATGGTCTGTTCGCGCCGGGCCGGATGGCCGCCGCTGAATGCCGGTTCGCGCAGGCCCAAGGCCAGTGGCACGATCAGCAGCATCGCCATGCCCAGCATGACCAGCGCGTTCTGCCAGCCAAACGCCGAGATGAGGAAACCCTCCACCGGCACCATCAGGAACTGACCGAAGGAACCCGCAGCAGCGGTGATGCCCATGGCCCAGGAGCGCCGCTCGGCCGGCACGTTGCGACCGATGACGCCGTACAGGACGGCAAAGGTGGTGCCGGCCTGGGCCAGGCCGATCAACACGCCGGCGCTGCTGGCAAACCAGAACGGGGTCGAGGCATGGGCCATGCCCACCAGCCCCAGCGCGTAGGCGACCGCCCCAGCCATGATCAGCCGCGTGGCGCCGAACTTGTCGGCCACCATGCCGGCAAAGACACCGGCCAGGCCCCAGGAGATGTTCTGGATGGCGATTGCCAGCGAGAAACTCTGCCGTGTCCAGTCCATGGATTGCGTCACCGGCAACAACCACAGGCCGAAACCGTGGCGGACCCCCATGGACAGCGTCACGATGGCCGCGCTGCACAGCAGCATCTGGGCCAGCGAGAGGGACTTTTGCGACGACGACATGCTGGAAATGTACCCAAACCGGGGCACTGCGACACCGATGTTTCAGGTTCCTGTGTTTATATCCAGTTAAATCGGGGCGGCCGGCATACAATGCCGGCCATGGCAAGCAACACCGACAGCCGCAGTGGCGGCGATTATTCCGAACGTTCGATCCGGGTTCTCAAGGGCCTGGAGCCGGTGCGGCAGCGACCGGGAATGTACACCCGCACCGACAATCCGCTGCACGTGCTGCAGGAGGTGCTCGACAACTCTGCCGACGAAGCGCTGGCCGGCCACGGCAAGAAGATCCGGGTCACGCTGCACACCGATCACTCGGTCACCATCGAGGATGACGGCCGCGGCATTCCGTTCGGCCTGCATCCGGAGGAAAACGCGCCGGTGATGGAACTGGTGTTCACCCGGCTGCACGCTGGCGGCAAGTTCGACAAGGGCAAGGGCGGCGCCTACAGCTTTTCGGGTGGCCTGCACGGGGTGGGCGTCAGCGTGACCAACGCGCTGGCCAAGCGGCTCGAGGTGACCTCCTGCCGCGAAGGCAAGGTCGCGCAGATGGCCTTTGCCGGCGGCGAGGTCGCCGAGCCGCTGCAGCTACGTGCGGCCGGCGACGGCGAGCGTCGTACCGGTACCGCGGTACGGGTCTGGCCCGATGGCAAGTATTTCGAGTCCACCAGTATCCCGATGGCCGAACTGCTGCACCTGCTGCGCAGCAAGGCGGTGCTGATGCCGGGCGTCACCGTCACGCTGACACATGAGAAGAGCCGCGAAACCCAGACCTGGCTCTACAAGGGCGGACTGCGCGACTATCTGACGCAGGCGCTGCCGGCCGATCCGGTGATACCGTTGTTCGAGGGCGAGTCGTTCGCCGATGGCGGCCACGAGAGTTTTGCCGAGGGCGAGGGGGCCCACTGGTGCGTGGCGTTCACCGAAGATGGCGCCCCCGTGCGCGAGAGTTATGTCAACCTGATCCCGACTTCCGCCGGCGGCACCCACGACAGCGGCCTGCGCGAGGGCCTGTTCACCGCGGTCAAGAGTTTCATCGAGCTCCATGCGCTGCTGCCCAAGGGCGTCAAGCTGCTGCCCGAAGATGTGTTTGCGCGCGCCAGTTACGTTTTGTCGGCCAAGGTGCTCGATCCGCAATTCCAGGGCCAGATCAAGGAGCGTCTCAATTCGCGTGACGCGGTGCGTCTGGTGTCCGGCTTCGTGCGCCCGGCACTGGAGTTGTGGCTGAACCAGCATGTGGAATACGGCCGCAAACTGGCCGAACTGGCGATCAAGGCGGCCCAGGTGCGGCAAAAGGCCGGCCAGAAGGTCGAGAAACGCAAGGGCTCCGGCGTGGCGGTGCTGCCGGGCAAACTCACCGACTGCGAGAGCCGCGACTTGCTGCACAACGAGGTGTTCCTGGTGGAAGGCGACTCGGCAGGTGGCAGCGCCAAGATGGGCCGCGACAAGCAGTCGCAGGCCATCCTGCCACTGCGCGGCAAGGTGCTCAACACCTGGGAGATCGAGCGCGACCGGCTGTTTGCCAACACCGAGATCCACGACATCGCGGTG
>CAZADK010000240.1:0-392 GCA_964483855.1 uncultured Rhodoferax sp. | reverse complement strand
GCTATCGGCGTGGATCCGCACGGCCCTCTCGACAGCCCCGACTTGTCCGGGCTGCGCTACGGAAAGGTCTGCATCCTGAGCGACGCCGACGTCGACGGATCGCATATCCAGGTACTTTTGTTGACTTTGTTCTTTCGCCATTTCCCGAAACTGGTTGAAAATGGCAATGTTTTCGTGGCTCGTCCGCCGCTGTTCCGGGTCGATGCACCCGCGCGCGGCAAAAAGCCGGCCTCCAAGTCCTACGCGCTTGACGCAGGGGAACTGGCGGCCATCCTGGACAAGCTGCGCAAGGAAGGTGTACGCGAAAACGCCTGGAACATCAGCCGATTCAAGGGACTGGGAGAGATGAACGCCGAACAACTGTGGGATACCACGCTCAACCCCGACACTCG
>CAZADK010000239.1:0-6811 GCA_964483855.1 uncultured Rhodoferax sp. | reverse complement strand
GAAGTCATGGTGCTGGAGATCGACGAAGACAAGCGCCGTATCAGCCTGGGCATGAAGCAGTGCAAGGCCAACCCGTGGCAGGAGTTCGCGCAAAACACCAAGCGCGGCGACCGCGTCAAGGGCCCGATCAAGTCGATCACCGACTTCGGCGTGTTCGTCGGCCTGGCCGCGGGCATCGACGGCCTGGTGCACCTGTCCGACCTGAGCTGGAACGAGCCGGGCGAAGCCGCCGTGCGCAACTACAAGAAGGGCCAGGAAGTCGAGGCCCTGGTGCTGGCGGTCGACGTGGACCGCGAGCGTATCTCGCTGGGCATCAAGCAGCTCGACTCCGACCCGTTCACCACCTTCGTGTCGGTGAATGACAAGGGCCAGATCGTGACCGGCAAGGTCAAGACCGTGGATCCGAAAGGCGCCGAGATCGACCTGGGCAACGACATCATCGCCTACCTGCGTGCCTCCGAGATCAGCCGCGACCGCGTCGAAGACGCCCGCAATGTGCTCAAGGAAGGTGACGAAGTCACTGCAGTGGTGGTCAACGTGGATCGCAAGACCCGCAACATCCAGTTGTCGATCAAGGCCAAGGATGCGGCGGACCAGCAGGAAGCCATGGCCAACCTGAGCCAGAGCTCACAACGCGAGAACGCCGGCACCACCAGCCTGGGCGCCCTGCTGCGCGCCAAACTGGACAACAACTGATCGTTGCCTGATCACAGGGGCGTGGCGCGCGGAAAGGTGCGCGCGTCACGGCCTTGTCTTTTTTGCACCTACCATGACCCGATCGGATCTCGTAGAGCAGTTGGCCAACCGGTTTGGCCAGCTCACCCACCGCGACGCGGAATTCGCCGTCAAGGCGATCCTCGACGCGATGAACGATGCGCTGGTAGCCGGACACCGGATCGAGATCCGGGGTTTCGGCAGTTTCTCGATCAATCGCCGGCCCCCGCGCATGGGCCGCAATCCACGCAGTGGCGAGAGCGTGGCGATTCCCGAAAAGCGGGTCCCCCATTTCAAACCCGGCAAAGCCTTGCGCGAAGCCGTCGACCGTCGCACCGTCGACGTGCTGGCGCCTGGCGAAGTCGACAAGCGTCGCGTCTAGAGGCGCCAGTACGCTCTGCCGGGGGATGCTCCCGCGCAGGCGCGCTCGCAGGCCCGCTGCCAGTATCGACATCGGCCCCGTAGAATCGAATCCCATGAAGAACGCTGTCCGGTTGCTCAAGTGGCTGCTCAAGGCATTGATCTTTTTCACGCTGTTTGCCTTTGCACTCAACAACCAGCACGAGGCCAGCCTGCATCTGTTCTTCGGCCAGCAATGGCGCAGCCCGATGGTGCTGATCGTCCTGGCCGCGTTTGCCGTCGGTCTCGTCGTCGGCGTGCTGGGAATGGCACCGCGGCACTGGCGGCGCAGCGACATGGCACAACGCGTGCAGACCCCTGCGTCTCCCGCGTCCGGGGCCGCCGACAACATGAGCCCGCCCGGCGCCCCGCATGGACTTTGACATCAGCTGGCTGCTGCTGAGCCTGCCAGTCGCCTTCATCCTTGGCTGGGCCGCATCGCGTTTCGATCTGCGCCAATTGCGGCTGGAGAATCGCCGTGCACCCAAGGCCTATTTTCGCGGACTCAACTTCCTGCTCAACGAGCAGCAGGACCAGGCGATCGACGCCTTCATCGAGGCGGTCCAGAACGATCCGGACACCTCGGAACTGCATTTTGCGCTGGGCAACCTGTTTCGCCGGCGTGGTGAATACGAACGCGCGGTGCGTGTGCACCAGCACCTGCTCTCGCGCGGCGACCTCAGCAACGCCGACCGCCATCGCGCCCAGCATGCACTGGCACTGGACTACCTGCGCGCCGGCCTGCTGGACCGGGCCGAGGAAGCCTTGCTCAAGCTCGCAGGTACGCCATTCGAATCCGAGGCCCGGCTGGCGCTGCTGGCCAACTACGAGCGCTCCCGCGATTGGGTGCATGCAGCCGAAGTGGCGCAGCAGCTGGAGAATGCCGAACACGGCAGCTTTGCCGGGCGGCTGGCCCACTATTTGTGCGAACAAAGCGCTGCGCATCTGGCTGCGCATGAGCCTGAAGCGGCACAGAAGCTGTTGGAGAAGGCGATTCACAACGCGCCCAATGCGCCGCGCCCGCGCATCGAGCTGGCCAAGCTGCTGGGCCAGCGCGGCCATCCAGCCCAGGCCCTGGAGACCCTGGAGACCATCCACGATGTCGCCCCGGCGTCGGTGCCGCTGATCGCCGGCCACCAGGCCCAACTCGGCATCGCCAGCGGACAAGCACACCGCGTGCTCGAGCGCCTCAAGGCACACTATGCCGAGGCACCGTGTATCGACTGCCTGGAGGCCATCGTGCTGCTCGAGACCCATCTGGGCGTGAACGCCGCCCAGACGCGCCAGTGGTACCTGCGCCATCTCGAGCAGGAGCCCTCGCTGGTGGCTGCGTCGCGATGGATTGCGAGCCAGCCGCAAGATCAGGCGCCAGCCCAGGCTTCGGTGCAACGCGCGCTCGACCAGGCAGCCAAGCCGCTGACCCGTTACCGATGCGCCGCCTGCGGTTTCGAGGCCAAGCAGCATTTCTGGCAATGCCCAGGCTGCCAGGCCTGGGACAGCTACCCGGCGCGACGCGTCGAGGAACTCTGACTCCCCGCAGCGGGTCGGCCTGCACCATTGCGCAACCATCGAACCGGGACATCACCGACCCCTGGCACCGAACAACCAGCGCTGATGCCGATGTCCACGATCGCTTTCGCCCGCACCCTTGTCAACGGCGTGGTTATCCACCACGCGCAGGCCGGTGAACCCGGCCGGCCGCTGATGTTGTTCCTGCACGGCTTTCCGGAATTCTGGTTTGCCTGGCATGCGCAACTGCTGGAGTTCAGCCACGACCACTTCGTGGTGGCGCCCGATACCCGTGGCATCAACCTGAGCGGCAAACCCGCCAAGGTGGCCGATTACCGGGCGCAGGCCATCGTGGCCGACCTGGTCGAACTGGTGCAGGCGCTGGGTTATCGGCAATGCGTACTGGTGGGTCACGACTGGGGCGGTGCGCTGGCTTTCGCGATGGCGATCGCCCGGCCCGCCATGGTGCAGCGTCTGGTGATCCTCAACGCCGTCCATCCGTGGACATTTGCGCGGGAGTTGTGCCACAACCCGGCCCAGGCACGCGCCAGCGACTACATGAACCTGTTTCGCCAACCGGACGCAGCCGCAACGCTGCTGCGCTGCGACTGCGCCTGGCTGCGCAGCATGCTGGCAGACGCTGGCGGCGCAGTGCCGGGCTGGTTCGATACCGCGACCGCGCAGCGCTACCTCGCGGCCTGGACCCAACCGGGCGCGATCGAGGCCGGACTCAACTACTACCGGGCCAGTCCCCTGTACCCGGCCACCGCCACCGAGCCCGGCGCCTGTGCGGTGACGATCGACCCGGCAAAGGTGCAGGTCACGATGCCCACGCTGGTGTTGTGGGGCGAACGCGACCGGCATCTGCTGTCCGGTTGCCTCGATGGACTCGACGAGGTGGTTCCCGACCTGACCGTGCGTCGTTTTGCGCATGCCAGCCACTGGATCGCCCACGAGCAGCCAGAGTCGGTGAACCGGGCGATGCGCCAGTTCCTGGGCACGAACGACGGGACAGCCGCATACTCGGGGTTCACCGGTTGCCTGCCGTGATCCGGGACGCGACGCGCTTGAACTCATCGGTGGCGCAATCGCCTTGCCAACGGCAGCGTAATCACCCATCGACCCGATAGCGGAGGCAAGCATGAGTATCGTACGCGCAGCCATCACCCAGACCGACTGGACCGGCGACAAGGAATCGATGATCGCCAAACACGAGCGGTTCGCCCGCGATGCAGCGGCCCAGGGCGCGGGCATCATCTGTTTTCAGGAGTTGTTCTACGGACCGTACTTCGGCATCGTGGAGGACACCCAATACTATGCCTACGCCGAGTCGATCCCAGGGCCGACGGTCGAGCGATTCCAGAAACTCGCGCAAGAGCTGAAACTGGTCGTCGTGCTGCCGATCTACGAAGAGGAAATGCCCGGCCTGCTGTACAACACCGCGGCCGTCATCGACGCCGACGGCCGGTTGCTGGGCAAGTACCGCAAGCACCACATACCCAACCTGCCACAGTTCTGGGAGAAGTTCTATTTCCGTCCCGGCACGCTGGGCTATCCGGTGTTCGACACCGCGGTGGGGCGCATCGGTGTGTACATCTGCTACGACCGGCACTTCCCGGAGGGCTGGCGCGAACTCGGGCTCTCCGGCGCGACGATCGTGTTCAACCCCTCGGCGACCAAACCCGGACTGTCGAACCGGTTGTGGGAGCTCGAGCAACCCGCGGCTGCCGCCGCGAACCAGTATTTCATCGCCGCCAACAACCGGATCGGCAACGAGGCCAGCGAGTTCGGCGACAAGGCGGTCACCTTCTATGGCTCGAGTTATTTTGTCGATCCACGCGGCAACTTCGTTGGTGCGGTGGCCAGCACCGACAAGACGGAGATCGTGATCCGCGACCTCGACATGGACATGTTGCGCGAAGTCCGCACTGCCTGGCAGTTCTACCGCGACCGCCGTCCCGAGACCTATACCCGCACGGTCGAGCGCTGACGACGCCACGCGGGTGGCAACCTCCATACCGGAAACACGGTCAGAAACCGACCGCCTGCCCGTCCCGACGGGAGTCGCTTGCGGCCACGTAGCCGTCTTGCATGTCGTCGCTCAGACGCCAGATGAACTGGCCGCTGCCGAAGTCCATGTAGTTGTCCAGGACCAGTTCGAACCGGTGCCCCAGTTTCTTCAGCCCGTCGATCAGTGACGGTGCCATCGTGGTCTCGAAGTCCACGGCCAGGCCGGTGCTGACTTTCCAGCGTGGTGCGTCGCATGCCGCCTGCGGCTGCTGCTGGTAGACCAGCATGCGGGCCAGCGTCTGCAGATGTCCCTGGGGTTGCATATTGCCGCCCATCACGCCGAAACTCATCTGCGGCACGCCCTCCTTGGTCAGGAAACCGGGAATGATGGTGTGGAACGGCCGCTTGCCGCCCGCGACCTGGTTGGCGTGACCATCCTGCAGCGTGAATCCGAATCCGCGGTTCTGCAAGCTGACACCGGTGCCCGGCACGACGATACCGCTGCCGAACCCCATGTAGTTGGACTGGATCAGGCTGATCATCATGCCACTGTCATCGGCAGCAGTCAGGTAGATCGTGCCGCCGCGTGATGGCGTGCCGTGCGAGAAAGTCTGGGCCTTTGTCGGGTCGATCATCCGGGCCCGTTCCGACAGATACGTGTCGCCGAGCAGATCCTGGGCCGTGACCTCGGACATGAAGCGCGCGTCGGCGACCCAGCGGTAGGTGTCGGCGAACGCCAGCTTCATCGCCTCGATCTGCAGATGCTGCGACTCGATGCTGTCGACCGGAAACCGCGCCAGGTCGAGCCGGTCGAGCATGCCCAGCGCCATCAACGCAGCAATTCCCTGGCCATTGGGCGGGATCTCGTGCACCGTGTAGCCGGCGAAATCCTTGCGGATCGGAGTCACCCAATCCGGCCGGTACGCGTCAAGGTCGGCCAGCGTCATGCTGCCACCATGGGCGGCGGCATGCGCAACCAGTTGCTCAGCGACTTCGCCGCGATAAAACGCATCGCCGCTCGTGGCCGCGATCTTGCGCAGCGTCTGCCCCGCCGCACCAAAAACAAACCGCTCGCCCGGCGCCGGCGCACGTCCACGCGGCATGAATGCCTCGGCAAAACCGGGCATGTCGCCCAGCACCGGGATCTGGCGTGACCACTTGTCGGCGACGATACACGCCACCGCATGGCCGCGCTCGGCCAGTTCGATCGCCGGCTCGAGCAGATCGGCGAACGGCAATTTGCCGAATCGTCTGGACAACGCCACCCAGCCGGCCACCGCACCGGGCGTCGTCACCGAATCCCAGCCGCGCTCGGGCAACGACTCGCCATGGCGGCTCCTGAAGTACGCCGGATTCCAGGCCGCTGGCGCCACGCCCGAGGAATTGAGTCCGTGCAATTCCTTGCCGTCCCACAGGATCGCGAAGTTGTCGCTGCCCAGCCCGTTTGACACCGGCTCGACGATGGTCAGCGCAGCCGCCGCCGCGATCGCCGCGTCGATGGCGTTGCCGCCCTTGAGCAGCATCCGCAGGCCGGCCTGCGAGGCCAGCGGATGGGACGTCGACACGACGTTGCGCGCCATCAGCGGGCTGCGGATCGTCGGATAAGGGTTCTGCCAGTTGAATTGCATTGATGTTGCCTGAAAGTGGTTGGACACGTGAGGGGAACAGACCGCGGCCGCCCTGTCAACGCTGGCGCGGGTCGAGTGCGTCGCGCAATCCATCGCCGAGCAGGTTGAAGGCCAGCACCAGCATGAAAATGGCAAGACCCGGCCAGATCGCCATCCAGGGCGCGCTGTCCATGAAGTTTTTCGCGGTATTGAGCATGCTACCCCAGCTCGGTGCCGGCGGCTGCTGGCCCAGGCCGAGGAAGGACAGGCTGGCCTCGGCGATCACCGCTGCCGCGATCGCCAGCGTGGACTGCACGATGACTGGCGCGGTGATGTTGGGCAACATGTGCGAGACGGCAATACGCAGCGGCGCACAACCGACCGCGCGCGCCGCCTCGATGTAGTCCTCGACCTTGACGTTGATCACCTGCGCCCGCGTCAGACGCACGAAGATCGGCGCCGCCGAGACGCCGATCGCAATCATCGCGTTGGTCAGGCTCGGACCCAGGAAAGCGGCCAGCGCAATTGCCAGGATCAGGAACGGACAGGCCAGGAAGGCATCGGTGATGCGC
>CAZADK010000238.1:0-6839 GCA_964483855.1 uncultured Rhodoferax sp. | reverse complement strand
TGATCGCGGTCGCAGCGAGCATCAGCAAGATCGCCTGCTGCGCCGGACGAAGCGGGGTTTTCTTCATCAGTTGGTCGTGCAAGCAGAGCGATGGCAGCCACCCAATGGGGTGCCCAGCCGCAGATGCACGACGGTGGTCCCGCCTGGCCGCCTGCCGCGGTGGTATCCGGTCAGGATACCTGCACGACGTGGAAAACGCCGCTGCCCAGGACGCCCGCAGAGGGTGAGCACCATCAAAGACGCATGGACGAACGCGCCGGACACGCCGCCATGGTGGGCCCACGTGAGGGGATCTGCTTGACGGCAGCGGTACAGCGGTTCGGTGACGTTGATGGGGACCATGTGGAGCAACCTATCGTATTCCAGATCCGCCACAGGTGCCTTCGGTTACGCCCGCGCAGGTTGCGCCAGGTGCAATACGAACCCAATCGCCGCGACGCGGCGCGCCATCGGCACCGTCCACGAAGTCAGCGATTGACGTCGTAGCGATAGGCAATACGCGCGAGCATTCGCGCGCTGGATCAATACGCCCGAGCAGTCGCGCGCTGGATATCTCAATACGCCCGAGCAGTCGCGCGCTGGATATCTCAATACGCCCGAGCAGTCGCGCGCTGGATATCAGGCAACCGGCGCGCAGGGGGCCATGCCCATCTGCCGGAACATCGTGTCGGCCGTGTCGAGGTGCAGGTGGGCTTCGTCCCCGGCGGCGCCGTGGTGCGCAGTTGCCGCTCCGTGCAGATGAACCGCACAGGCTGCATAAGCCCGGCGACCGCTCGGCGATGCCAGGGTCAGCACGCGTCGGGCGCATGGCTGCCCGATGGTGGGCCCGAAACGGCAACTGCTGCATTGGCATGTCACTTGCTTGTTCGGGCATGCTGCAACCTGACAGCGAATACGTGGGCACGGAATACGCCTGACGGCGCCTGGAGGGCTGCGATTCAGGCGCTGCGGCGGGTGGCGGGAGTACGGACGCGTGGCTTCGGTGCGGCCCTTGCTCCGGCCTTCGCGGCGATCTTGCTCTGCGGCAAGTCGCGCAATTGCTCGAACGCCACTGCGATCGCGTCAGCCAGCCGCCGGACATCCGGCGCCGCAACCGCATCGGCCATCAACCCGAAATCCAGTGACTGGTCGTAACTCTGCACCGTGATGTTCAGCGCCATGCCGTGCACGACGATCGAGGTCGGGTAGTTGGTCAACATCCGCGCACCGGCCATGTACAGCGGCACTGGCGGTCCTGCGACATTGGAAATGGTGACGTTGGTGACCTGGCCGATATGGTCGGCCACCCGGGTCTTGCCCACCAGCGCGGTTGCTGCCTCGAGCAGCCAGGGCACGCCGATCGACGGGTAGTCGGTGGGCAGGATGCTCCTGACGCTGCCCATGGCCGACTTCATCGCTGCGGTGGCGGCCTTGACATGGGCCAGCCGCGCGCCGGCGTCGGCCAGGTGCGTGCCCAGGCTGATCACCGACATCGAGGCCTGGTTGTCGCTGGAAGTGTTACCGGCGGCGCGCAACGAGATCGGTACGGCGGCAATCAGGCTCTTCTTTGGCAGGTCGCCACGCGCCTGCAGGTAGCTGCGCAAGGCGCCCGAGCACACCGCCAGTACCATGTCGTTGATGGTGGCGCCCATGGTCTTGCCCAGCGCCTTCAACTCGGCCATCGGCAGGCTCACGGCGGCAAACGCGCGGCCGGTGCCGACCGACACGTTGAACGGTGTTGCCGGCGCCAGCGTGAGGTTGCTGACCCGGCCCTTGCGCAGGCCAAACAAAGCACTGCTGCCTGCAAGGGTCCGCGCCGCGCCCGTCAGCGTGCCGACGGTCGCCGGGAGATCGCGCACGATCTTCGCCACCTGCGCGATCTCGTTGCCCAGCGCTCCGCGCAGCATCTCGGCCATGCTCAGGCGAAACACCTTGCGCCGGGTGCTGCGCACGATCTCGATCGCGCGTGGTTCGGGCGTCACGTCGAGCAGCGTATTGGCCAGCGCCACCGCCGCCTGCCCGTCCACCGCCGCATGGTGCAGCTGGGTGTAGACGCCAACCCGTTTGCGGCCGTCCGGCCCCGGCGCCAGGCCGGTGACGACATGCATCTTCCACAACGGGCGGCTGCGATCGAGCAATACCGGATGCAACAGGCTGACCTGCGCCTCCAGGGCCTGCAGGCCAGCACCGACAGCGGCACCCTTGGGCAACTTGATCTCGACAATATGCTGCGTCAGGTCCGGCTGGGCATCGACCCAGGCCGGATTGGCCAGGTTCAGCGGCATCCACCACAGGCGGCGGCGGAACACCGGCAGCAGCGGCAGCCGATGTGCCACATGCTGGCGCAAATCACGCAGATAGCTGCCACGGTAGCCCTGGGGCATCTCGAAGACATGCAAGGCGCCAACATGCATCGGCATCTGCGCTGTTTCCAGGAACAGGAAACTCGCATCGAGTCCGGAGAGTTGTCGCATCGCGCGCAGGCCTTTCGTGCGGGCCTGGCCGGCTGGCAGGCCAGGGGATTGACGGTATGAACGACTGCTTACTTGATGAGAAACGCCAGCACCTTGCTGGCGAACTTGCCATAAGGCGGCATCATGAACTTCAGCGTCGAGAAACGCGCCTGATAGAACACCGGGCGCAGCTTCGAGAAGGTGTTGAAACCTTCCTTGGCATGGTAATGGCCCATGCCCGATTCGCCGACACCCCCGAAAGGCAGATCGTGCTGCGCGACGTGGAACAAGGCGTCGTTGACCGACACGCCGCCGGACATGATGCGTTCGAGCAGCGACTGCACCACCTCGGGGTCATGGGAAAACGGATAGATCGCCAGCGGACGCGGGCCGGCATTGACTGCCGCCACCACCTCATCGAGCGCCTGATAACCACGGATCGGCAGGATGGGCCCGAAGATCTCGCGTTGCCACAGGATGCTGTCCGCCGGTGCATCGAGCACGATGCAGGGTGCGATTTTGCGCGTGGCCGCATCCGAAGCCGGCCCCGGCACCAGTTGCACGATACGGGCGCCGCGCTCGCGTGCGTCGTCGAGCGCCGTCAGCAGGCGATCGAATGATTTCTGGTCGATGATGGACGTGTAGTCCGGCGAGCCGAGCGACGGATACCGCCCGGGCACGATTTTCTGCGCCAACTCGACGAAGTCAGCGATCCCGGCCCGCGGCATCCACAGATGATCGACCGAAGTGCAGATCTGGCCCGCGTTCAGGTACTTGACAAACAGGATGCGTTCGGCAGCCAATTTCAACGGGAAGTCGTCGCACAGGATGGCCGGCGCCTTGCCGCCGAGTTCCAGCGTGACCGGGCACAGGTTCTGCGCCGCCGCCGCCATCACTGCGCGGCCGGTCTGGCCGGATCCGGTGAACAGCAGGTGATCGAATTTCAGCTTGGAGAACGCGATGCCGACGCCGCCGACCTCGTCGAAGAACTGCAGCTTCTCGGGCGGGAAATAGGCCGGGATCTTCTCGATCAGCAATCGGGCCAGGTTGCGCGAGTTCTCGCTCATCTTGACCATCGCCCGATTGCCTGCGGCCAGAATGTAGGTCAGCGGAACCATGCTCAGGTTGACCGGAAAGTTCCACGGCACGATCACGCCCACCACACCGAGCGGCTGCGGGATGACCCGGTTGCGGGCGCCCAGGAAGTTGCGCAAGTCCACCCCGCGGCGCTGCGGTTTCATCCAGCTGCGCAGATGCTTGACGACGTGGTCCGCGCCGTCGAGCGCCGGAATAATCTCGGCCAGCAGGGTTTCGTGTTTCGAGCGGTGGCCATAGTCGGCGCTGATCGCGTCGCACAAGGCGTCCGTGTTCTCGCGAATGAAGCGCTGCAGCGTGCGCAGATCGGCCACGCGTTCGTCGTAACCGGGCACCGGGTGCGCCAGGTAGGCCTGGCGTTGCAAGGCCAGGGCCAGCTCCAGCGGGGCGGGAATGTCGTTTTTCATGATTCGCTTTCTGTCAAAACGTGCCACCGGCACGGTCGCCATCGCTTGGACGCACGGCGCTGAAAGCGCCGGATGGCAGCCCCACACCATACACCCGTGGAAACACGGTTTGGGGCCGACAATTGGGTGCGTAAGCCTAATTGAATTCCCAGCCCGACGTTTGTGAACGCGAAACGGAGCCCGCGATGCCCAAAGAACTATCCCCCGCCGAACATGCACTGCGCGAGGCCGCGCGTGATTACCACCGCAGCCCGACCCGCGGAAAAATCGCCGTCACCCCGACCAAGGCCTTGTCGAACCAGCGCGACCTGTCGCTGGCCTACTCGCCCGGGGTGGCCTACCCCTGCCTGGATATCGAGGCCGACCCGTCGCTGGCCGCGGAGTTCACCTCGCGCGGCAACCTGGTGGGCGTGATCACCAATGGCACCGCGGTGCTGGGACTGGGCGATATCGGGCCGCTGGCCGCCAAGCCGGTGATGGAGGGCAAGGCCTGCCTGTTCAAGAAGTTTGCCGGTATCGACGTGTTCGACATCGAGCTGGCCGAACGCGACCCCGACAAGCTGGTCGACATGATCGCCGCGATGGAGCCCACGCTGGGCGGCATCAACCTGGAGGACATCAAGGCGCCAGAGTGTTTCTACATCGAGCGCAAGTTGCGCGAGCGCATGAAGATCCCGGTGTTCCACGACGACCAGCATGGCACGGCCATCATCTCCGCGGCCGCGCTGCTCAACGGCCTGGAGCTGGTGGGCAAGAAGATCGACGAGGTCAAGCTCGCGGTGTCGGGCGCGGGCGCGGCGGCGCTGGCTTGCCTGGACGTGATGGCCGGCCTGGGCGTTTTGCGCAAGCACATGTATGTCTGCGACTCCAAGGGCGTCATCTATACCGGTCGCCCGGGCGGCTTCGACGAATCGAAGCAACGCGTGGCGCAGGACACCGACGCGCGCACGCTGGCCGACGTGGTCAAGGACGCCGACGTGTTCCTGGGCTGCTCCACCGCCGGCGTGCTGACGCAGGACATGGTCAGGAGCATGGCGCGCGCGCCCTTCATCCTGGCACTGGCCAACCCGGAACCCGAAATCCGGCCCGAGCTGGCCAAGGAAGCCCGGCCCGACTGCATCATCGCCACCGGACGTTCGGACTACCCGAACCAGGTCAACAACGTGTTGTGCTTCCCGTATATCTTCCGCGGCGCGCTCGACTGCGGTGCGACCAAGATCACCGAGGAGATGAAACTGGCCTGTGTGCGCCAGATCGCCGACCTCGCCAAGGCCGACATCAGCGAGGAGGTCGCCAGCGCCTATGCCGGCAAGGAACTGGTGTTCGGCCCGGATTACCTGATCCCCACGCCATTCGACTCGCGGCTGATCATGCGTATCGCACCGGCGGTGGCCAAGGCTGCCGCCGAGTCCGGCGTGGCGACGCGGCCGATCGACGACATGGACGCTTACCGCCAGCAACTGCTGCGATTCGTCTACCAGACCGGCATGTTCATGCGGCCGGTGTTCGCGGCGGCGAAGGCCGTTCCCGCCGCCGGCAAACGCGTCGCTTATGCCGAGGGCGAGGACGAACGCGTGCTGCGTGCCGTGCAGGTGGCGGTGGACGAAGGCCTGGCACACCCGATCCTTATCGGTCGTCCGGCCGTGATCGAAGCCCGGCTGGCCAAGGCCGGGCTGCGTCTGAAACTGGGGGTGGACGTGGAGAACGTCAACCCCGAGGACGACCCGCGTTTCCGCCAGTACTGGGAGTCCTATCACAGGCTGATGGGCCGGCGCGGCATCTCGGTGGAGGCGGCCAAGTCGGTGGTGCGGCGCTCCAACACCACCATTGCCGCGCTGATGGTCCACCTGGGCGACGCGGACGCGATGTTGTGTGGCCTGGTCGGGCGCTTCGACAACCACCTCGAACATGTGCACGACGTCATCGGTGTGCGCAAGGGCAGATCCTGCCTGGCGACGCTCAATGCCTTGATGTTGGACCAGCGTACGTTGTTCATCGCCGACACCCACGTGAACGAGGATCCGGACGCCGAGCAGCTGGCCAACATCGCGCTGATGGCGGCCGAAGAGGTGCGCGGCTTCGGCCTGCCACCCAAGGTGGCTTTCCTGTCGCACTCCAACTACGGCACGTCCAAGCGCAAATCGGCCATCAAGATGCGGCAGGCCCACGAGTTGTTCTCGCGCATGGCGCCCGACATCGAAAGCGACGGCGAGCTGCACGGCGACTCGGCGCTGTCGGAGCCGATCCGGCGCCATGCGTTGATGGACAGCAAGCTCGACGGCGAGGCCAACATCCTGATCTGCCCCAACCTGGATGCTGCCAACATCCTGTTCAACGTGCTCAAGATCACTGGCGGCCATGGCGTCACGGTCGGTCCGATCCTGCTGGGTGCGGCCGCGTCGGCGCACGTGATCACGCCATCGGCCACGGTGCGCCGGGTCGTCAACATGACGGCGCTGGCAGTGGCCAATTCGGCGCACAAGCCAGCATGAGGCCGGCCCGGGTCAACGCAAGGCGCAGTGGGTCGCACACCATTGCCCGATTCGCACGGGCCAGCCAGTCATGGCCCAAGCCGCCTTTTGACCGGGTACCCCACCCCCGGCTGCAGCACGAGTTGGCGATTGCGCTGACGCGACGCTGAGCAACACACTGGAGACGCCATGGCCGCAAGCAGCCTGCTCGCATTGATCGACGATATCGCCACGCTGCTCGACGACGTGGCCGTGATGACCAAGGTTGCCGCACGCCAAGGCTTGTCGGCGGCCGACGACGTGGCCGCCATGACGCAGATGGCCGCAAAAAAGACTGCCGGTGTGCTGGGCGACGACCTTGCGCTCAACGCGCAGCAGGTCACCGGTGTGCGCGCCGACCGCGAGTTGCCGGTGGTCTGGGCGGTGGCCAAGGG
>CAZADK010000237.1:0-6842 GCA_964483855.1 uncultured Rhodoferax sp. | reverse complement strand
AACGCGGACCTGCCCAATGTGGGGCGTGCCTACCTGATCACCGGACGCGCCGGGCAGAACCACCAGATCACGCTCGGAAGCGAGCCGATCAGCAATTTCCTGTTCAGCGCCGACAAGACCAGCGACCTGATCATCCAGGACTTCTCGCTCGGCGGTTCGGTCTCGGCACTGGGGGACATCAATGCCGATGGTTACGATGACTTTGCGGTGGGTCGCACCCAGGAGGGCAAGGCCGGTGCGCTGACCCGCGAAGGCGGCCTGATGGTCTTCTACGGCCGTGCCGACTACGGCACCAGCACGCTGATCGTGCGCGGTGACGACGCCGACATCCTGGTGCGGCGCGTGGACACTGCGGCCATCACCGACGGTGTGGTCTTCAAAGGGGTACTGCAGGCAACCTCCGGCGACTTCAATGCCGATGGTCATGCCGACCTGCTGGTTGGCGAGCCGATGCGCACGTTGACACCCGCCGGTTCGGCCACCGTGCTGGACCAGGACGAACGCGGCACCGCCTATGTGCTGTTCTCGATTGCCGAACGCGGCCGCGATGTCTACCTGAGCGATGCCAGCACTGCGATCCGCGGCGAGTTCGAGTTCGACCATTTCGGCACCCTGGCTTCCGATCCCAACATCGACATCGATGGTGATGGACTCGACGACATTCTGATCGGCGCAGCCGGGTCGAACGCCATCTCCACCATCCTGACGCCCAATGCGGGCAAGGTGTTCGTGGCCTACGGCGCCTCGACGCCGCCGGCATTGCCGCCGGGCGACCAGATCGTCGATCTGACCAACCTGACTGTCACCGGCAGCGGCGACTTCCTGGTCGACCGCGGCACCGGCCGGGCCGAGGTGTTCCAGAACGATTTCGATGGCGACGGCATCGCCGACACCGGCGACTTCACGATGGCGGCCGGCACCCAGGAACGCTGGTACCGCTTCGTCACCCTCGGCGCCGGGCAGCCCGGCAGCTTCATCCGGCTGACTCCGGGAGCGCGCGAAACCTCGGTCGATCCGACCGGCATCGACGACGACGGCACGACGGCCACGGCGGCCGATACGGCCGGCAACGATTTGTTCTTTGCCGGCGCGGTCGATGGCGCGGTCGGCGGCATGGTTGTTGGCCAGGCCTTCAGCGGCGCCGGGCGCATCACCGGCTGGTCGGTCTACGGCGGCGATTTCGCCGAGGGGACGACGCGCCATGTGACGCCGGTCATCTTCAAGCTGGGTGCGAACGGCCAGTACCAGATCACCGGTATCGGCCAGACGCGGGCGATCCGGCCCTTGGAAGGGCAGAGCTTCGACGATTTCGGGCTGGCCTCGGGCAGTGATGCGGTCGGCGATGGTTATTTCCTGGGCTGGAAGGACGGCAGCGTGGGCTCCGACAACGCAGGAGCCATCGGCTTCGAGAGCGGTGGCGCCGTCGTGCGCTGGCTCGGCGATGGCCAGGGTGCAGCCGGCAATGTGCAGGTGGGCCTGGCGTTCGCCAGCGCCCGCAACGACAGCAAGTCGTATTCGATCAATGCGCAGGTTGTGCGGGGTGCCATCCTGGAGTTTGACCTGGGCCGCTTCCTGGACCTGGTCGGCAATCCGGATGCGGTGGAACTGGCGCGCCTGGTGCTGGATCTGCCGGACGCGGTGCGGCCGGTTCAGGCGCCAACCGGTGTTTCCAATGTGACCGCATCGGGCGGCCGGATGTTCTTCACCGGCACCGTGGAAGGCAAGGGCAATGAGTTGTGGGTCACCGACGGCACGGTCGCCGGTACCCGTCTGGTCAAAGACCTGCTGCCCGGCGCGGGCAGTGCCAACCCGACCAACCTGATCGACGTTGGTGGCGTGTTGTACTTCACGGCCAACGGTTTCAACTACAACAACGTCGAACTCTGGAAGAGTGATGGAACCGATGCCGGCACGGTGAAGGTGAAAGACCTTGCCGCCTACTATGCCTACGACTTCACAGCGGTCGCGGGCACGCCGGTTCTGACTGGTGCGGCCAACGGTCCGGCCAATGGCAGGCCGGCCTCGGCCTACCAGTTCAGCGTTGTCGGCATTCAGGCCGATGGTCAGACGGTAGAGATTGCGGTGTCCTTGTCACTGGAGCAGATCCGCGACAACAACGACGTCGGCGCCGACCGTTTGGGCGCCCTGGTGTCCGACATCAATGACGACCTCGCGCTGGGTCTGGAAAAGGCGGGGCTGGCCCTGGATGCCATCACGGCGTTCCGATCCGGTGACTCGATTGCATTCGAAGTCCGCAGCGGTTTCGTGCAGGTGCGCGTTGAAGACGCCTCCGGCCTCGGCTTCTCGACCCGGCAGTCCTCGATCCCGCATGTCTTGCTGATCGCCGACGATTCATTGGCACAGTTCAATCTTCCCGAGGGCGCCAGTCTCGACCTCGAACTGACGCTGATCGGCGGCGATACCCAGACCCTTTCGGTGCAACTTCCCAAGATCGTCGGCAACGAGTCTGCCGACGCGCTGGCGCAGGACCTCAATGCGGCGATGGCCGACATCCTGCAGCAGGCCGGTTTCAAGCCAGCCGCTATCCGCTTCGAGGTTGTGTTCTCGCGCGAGACGACTTTGCTTACGCTGTTGTCCGATACCAATCCCTCTGTGATCGGGTTGCGGGTGCTCGGCGGCGAAGCGCTGGGCTTCAGTGGCGAGGACAAGCAGCAGCTGACCACCCAAGTGATCGCGCGCGAACAGGCCATCGGCGCCGTGCTCGACGGCATCCCGCCGGGTTCGGTGGCGATGACAGTGCAGGTGGTGCTCGCCGATGGCACCACCTTGACGATTACGCCGACGCTCGGCTTTGCGGTACTCGAGAACAACAGCAGCCTGGACCATCTGGCGGCCGACCTGCAGGCTGCGATCAACATCGCCCTCGGTGCGAATGCCGGGCTGCTATCGGTCTCACGCTTCGTCGATGCCGCGCAGGGTTTGGACGCGCTGCAGATCACGTCCAACAGCGCCTCCGTGGTGTCGGTGCGGGTCCTGGAGTCCGGCCTGGCCAGTTTCGCGGCCGGGCAGGAATCGGTGCAAAGCGATGCGCGGCTGTTCTTCGTCGTCGAAGGTGACGCCGGCTCGCAGGTCTGGGTCAGCGACGGAACGACCGACGGGACTGTCAATCTGGCGGGTGAGGGCTCTTCCGCCAGCTACGCCTACAACCTGGTCAACCTCGGCGGCGACCTGTATTTTGTGGCCTACAACACGACCCTCGGTCGTTATACGCTGTGGCGCTACACCGGTTCGGGTTCGCCGGCAGAGTTGCCCGGCCAGACTTTCCATTCGCCGCAAAATCTCATTGCTGCCGATGGAAATCTCGTGTTTTCTGCGCAAACCGGCCTGGGGACCAGCGACCGCGAGGTCTACAAGTTCGACGGCAGCAGCTTTACCAAGCTGACCGCCATCGCGAGCACCTCCACCAGCCCGCAGGATCTGCGGTATGTGGGTGGCAGGATCGTCTTCTCTGCCCAGGACCACGCCAGTGGAGCCACGACCGAGACCGGACGCGTCGGGCGTGAACTGTGGCAGGTCAGCCTGTCCGGTGGTGCCACCGTGCTGGCCAACATCGGCTTGCCCGACAACAACCCGGTGACCAGCACCTACTCGGTGTTTGACCGCTGGGAGTTCAACTTCTTTAGCTTCCAGTATTACGCGGTCTACCGCAACGTCACGGTCACGACACCGGGCCTGGTCACGAGCTCGCATCCGCAGCAGCTCACAGTGGCGGGCGACGCACTGTATTTCACCGCCGTCGATGGGGCAGGGCGCGAACTCTGGATCACCGAAGGCGGCACGTCGCGCCGGGTCGCCGATATCGTCGCCGGGACGGGAAGTTCATCGCCCTTTGCATTGACTCCAGTCACGACACCCGATGGCGATCGCCTTTTCTTCCTGGTCAATAACAAGCTGTACGTGACCGACGGCACGTCGGCCAATACCAAGCCGGTGCCGGGAACCGACGGAATCAATGCCAGCGGGCTCGCGGCATTGGGCGACAAGCTGTTCTTCCGCGGTGGCGGTCAAGGCCAGTTGTGGTTGGCGACCGAGAACGGTGCGACGCCATTCACCGAACTGGTTCCGCCGCCGGTGCCCCTGGTCGTCAGCGTGTTGAAAGGCGAGGGCGACAACAACCCGACCGACGCGGACCGCCAGGGTGAGGCCGCATTCACGCTGGATGTCAGCGTCACCGAGTCCCTGGTCAGCGTCGATCTGACGGCGGCAATCCGCGCCGCGCTCGACCGCGGCGAGACGCGCCTGACGGTGCGGGTGGAAAACGCCAGCGACAAGGATATCGAGATCCTGTTGTCGGGCGCCGCCAAGCCGGGCAAGACCGCGCTGGAAGTGATCCCGCGCGTGCAGGGCCTGGTGGCCGACCTGTATACCGAGGACGGCCGGCTGGTTGCGCTGGGCAAGTCCATCATCGACCTGCGCAATGCCGAGGCTGGCGGTTACTTCCTGCGGGTGTACAACGCCGACGGCGCGCTGGATCAGGACCTCGACTTTGCCATCGCGATCGATGCGCCGTCGCAGGGTTACAGCCATCCCGGCTCCGACCGCGACCTGGTGCGGGGCGGCGAGGGCGAGGACATCCTGGTTGGCAACGACGACATCGATCGCCTGCTCGGCGAAAGCGGCAAGGACCGCTTTGTCGCCGAACGTTTCGAGGTGCGCGACCTCGACGTCGGCGAGAAGATCGCTGCGGTATCCGAAGCCGAGCGCTCCGACATCCTGCCGCGCCAGACCGATGCGCTGATCGGCATCGCCGATGTCAACCTGCGCCTGGCCCTGGCGCGTGCGCTGGGTTATGCCATCACCGAGCGCTACGACAGCACCAGCGGCAACACGAAGTTCCTGATTCACGTGCCCTCGGGCAGTGAGCGCACCGACATCCGTCTGGCGGCTCTGGAGCCGGCCTGGTCGCAGCGCATCTACGCCAGCGCACTGGCCGAGTTGTCGGAGCTCGACGCGTCCAACCTTGGCATCAACGACCTGACCGGGCTCAAGTACGCGATCAACCTGATCAGCCTGAACCTGACCGGCAATGGGTTGACGCAGTTCCCTTCCGCAGGCGACCTCGATGAGTTGCGTCCGGGCACGTCCGACAGCGGCGATACCGTAGGTTTCCCTTACGGCCAGTCGCAGCTGCGCAACCTGGCGATCGACTTCAACCCGGGCATCCTCGACCTGTCCGGGCTGGAGGACCTGCTCAACCTGGAGCGCTTGTCATTCGATGGCGCGATCAATCTGATCGACCCGTTGCCCGGCCAACGCAGCCTGATTCAGCAGGCCGCTGCCTTGACCTGGCCGGTCGCCGACCCCTTGGCGCCCGAGCGCGGTCTGACCCTGCTCAGCCTGGACAACGATTCCAGCGGACTCTACAGCTACAAGTCGTCAGGCTACAGCGACGGTGACGGCGAGATCTACCTTGCGCAGGCCGGCTTCTATTCCTTCTCGATCGGCGCGCTCAACAGCGGCAGTGTGTACCTCGACAACAGCTATGTCTATCGCGATCTGGCAGGTTCGCCGGCACCGGCTGCGGCACCGGTCTACGTCGAGCAAGGCTGGCATTACATCTTCTTCGACTCGGACCTGGCCAGTGCGGCACCGCGTTTCGATCCGCCCAACGGCCCGGAACAGGAGATTGCCCAGTCCTTGTTGCGCCAGTCCCGGTACTTCTATGACTATGAAGGCGCAGACTCCTACCGGGGCGTGACCGGTGGCATCGACGACCTGTCGCCGCTGATCATGCAGACCGACCTGCGTTTCCTGAGCCTGCGCGGCAACGCGATCCGTGACGTGCGCCCACTGGCACGGCTGGGAGAGCTGGAAATCCTCGACCTGCAGAACAACTTCATCTCCAACATCGAAGACCTGACCGGACAGCGCCTGGTCGATGACGGCGACGCGGACTTCAGCGTGTCGGGCAACTGGCAGTCCAACCTGCGCGTGTTCGGCGGCGCCATGGAGGGCGACTACCGCTTCCGTGAAGGCGTCACCGACGAATCTGCCGCCAGGTGGACCTTCACCGACCTCGATGCGGGCCAGTACGAGGTGCTGGTGACCTGGCCGACGGCCGCCTCGCGTGCCGATGACGCCAAGTTCTTTGTACGCGGGCCCAACACCGCGGTGGTGGCGCAAGTGGGCAACGACCTGTTCGCGCAGGGGCTGGCACTGGATGCGCCGCAGGCCTGGGCCGGCACCCACGATGTGGTCATCAATACCAATACCGGCGCCATCAGTGGCGACGGCGACGGCAACGACAGTGCCTTCTTCGGTACACCGTATTCCTTCGAGATGGTCGGTGGCCTGACGCGCTTCACGATCTATGGCGACCTGCACATCGGTGCGGGCACCATCACGGTAGTGGGCAGCAATGCGCTGGCGCTCAACGCCGGCGATGACGTCTACATCGATGCCAATGCGCAGTTCCTGCTGTCGGCCGACGGCAGCAGCAGCGGTGCCGGTGGTGGTGGCGGCGGATTCAGCGGTGTCGCCGGCAATGGCGGTGCCTCGGGTGGTACCACGTTCTTCGGCATTCCGGTGGGCGGATACCCGGGCAGTGGAGGTGCCGGTGGCGATGGCGGATCGAGCTTCTTCTTTGGTTCCAGCGGAGATGCGGGCAAGGCCGGTGTGCAAAGCAGCGCGGGTCAGGCTGGCGGTTACGGTGTGTATGGAAGCCTCGGTAGCTACGGCCTGGGCGGCTACAACAACGCAGGCGGCGGGTATGGTGGCTACTACGTATCGGGTGGCATTGCGGGCGCGGGCGGCAATTTCCGACCTGGCGGCGCGGCTGGTGCGGCCGGTGCGCCCGGTGGCGGCAATGGTGGCAACGGCAG
>CAZADK010000236.1:4663-6888 GCA_964483855.1 uncultured Rhodoferax sp. | reverse complement strand
GCCTGCTCAAAGGCGTCTTGAAGCGCTGGTAAAGGCGCTCGCTGACGGCATTCAGTGGCGCGGCCAGCACGAAGCTGCCGGCCACCGCCAGCGATATCACCACCAGCCATTCGGCCGACAGCCAGCCGGCGGTGGCGGCCACGGCGGCGACGATGAGTCCGAACTCGGAGTAGTTGGCGAGCGCCAGCGTCGACAGCACGCCCGTGCGCGTGCGCAGCCGAAAGCGCATCAGCACCAGCAGGTACAGACCGCTCTTGAGCGGCAGTAGCAGCAGCAGCAGCAGGGCCATCAGCACCATCGACAGGTCCGGCAGCGCCCCCAGGCCCACGCTGAGGAAAAAGCCGACCAGGAACAGCTCCTTCAGATGGAACAGCGACTTTGCCAGCCCTGCGGTGGATGGGTGAGACGCCAGCAGCATGCCGACGATCAGCGCGCCCAGATCGCCTTTGACGCCCACCGCCTCGAACAGGCTGTAGCCCACCACCAGCGACAGGAAGGCGCCGTACAGCACCTGCAGGTCGCCATGGCCCACGCGGTCGAGCATCAGCTTCATCAGCTTGGCGGCCGGCCAGAGCACGATGAGACCCAGCGCCCAGGGGCTGGGCAGGCTGCCGGTCGAGGCGGTGAGGAAGATGACCGCGAACACGTCCTGCATCACCAGGATGCCGATGGCGATACGGCCGTACAGCGAGTTGAGTTCGCTGCGGTCTTCCAGCACCTTCACCGCGAACACCGTGCTGGAAAAGCTCAGCGCGAAGCCCAGCAGCACCATCGCCGTCCAGCCCAGATCGGTGGCCAGCGCCAGACCTGCCGATTTGAGCAAGAACAGCACCGCCGCCAGCAGCAGGGTCGAGCCGACGATGTGCAGCGTGGCCGAACCCCAGACCTCGCCGCGCAGCAGCGTCTTGATGTCGAGCTTCAGGCCGATGGTGAAGAGCAGCAGCGTGACGCCGAGATTGGCGATGGTGTCGAGCGCTGGCGTGCGCTCGAAGCCCAGCGCGTTGAGCGCAAAGCCGGCGGCCAGGAAGCCGATCAGCGGGGGCAGCTTCACCAGCTGCGCTGCAAAGCCGGCTGCAAACGCCAGCGCGATCATGATCGGCTCCATCGGGCCTCCAACATCGGCACCCGGAGGGGCGCAACTGCGGTGGATACTAGCGGACGACGAGATGAGCCAGCGCCAGCGGGCATTTCGGGCCCGTGTGACCGATGTCCAGACCAAAGCGGTTGTCCTGCCCCTGAATTTCTGTCGGGGCCTGCGCGACGACGAATGGCACGCAGCCAGACCCCGCGGTTGATCCCTGAAACCGGGCGTGCGAAGATGGTTCCCCCGTCAGCCATCCCCTGCGTCGTCGTCACGACACCCGATCACGACGGGTAGGCTGCCCCTCCAACCGAAGGCCCAGGAGCGTTGCCACCATGCCCATCTCGATCGGAACCTTCAACCTGAACAACTTGTTCTCGCGCTACAACTTTCAGGCGGAGATTGCGGCGCTGCCGCCACATGAGGCTGGCGGAATCGAGCTCACTTTCAGCCAGGGTGACGTGCAGGCACGGTCCTTCATGGGCCGACTGGTGAAGGCCAAGGATCCAGGCGAAACGGCGCAGATTGCACGGCGCATCCGCGAGATGGACGCCGACGTGCTCGCGGTGCAGGAAGTCGAGCACATCGAGATCCTGCGAAGGTTCAACCAGGACAACCTGGGTGGTCAATACCTGCATGTGGCGCTGATCGAGGGCAACGACCCCCGGATGATCGACGTGGGCGTGCTCTCGAAGATGCCCCTCGGCCCCATGGTTTCGTACCAGGCCGCCACCCACCCCGATGCGCCAGAGCGCCGGGTCTTTGGCCGCGACCTGCTCGGCGTGCGGATTCTGGATGCCCGGGGTGACAAGTTGCTGACCCTCTACAACACCCACATGAAGAGTCACTATGTCCCCGCCGATGAAGACGCGGTCGCAGGTGCCGCCCGAGCCAATGCCCGACGACGCAGGCAGGCCGAGACGATCGCCCGCATCCTGTCGGCCGAGGAGCGGCGCGGAGCCAAGTTCATGCTGGTTGGCGACATGAACGATCCGCCGGACAGTGCCGATCTGGCGCCCATGTTCGTCGTGGATGGCGACCGACTGCACAACGGCCTGGCCGCCGCCGTGGAAACCCGTGCCGCCAAGCCCGAGACGCAGGGCCAGGGGACCGGGTTTCCACGGCGGCGGCCAGGCCGTTGTGC
>CAZADK010000236.1:0-4653 GCA_964483855.1 uncultured Rhodoferax sp. | reverse complement strand
CAGGGGACCGGGCCTGCCAGCGCCGTCTGGACGCACCGCTTCAACCCGCCGGGAGTGGCGCCGCCAGTTTATGCGCTGTTTGACCAGATATGGTTGTCCCCGGCGCTGGTGCCAAGCCTGCGCTCGGCGCACATCGACCGGCGTACGAAACACGGCGGCGATGGCTCGGACCACGATCCGGCCTGGGTCGTGCTTGATGTTTGATGCTGCCATGCCAGCGGGACACTGGCCGATTGGTCCACGCCATGGGATCGGGGCATGCAATTGGACGGCTGGAAGGTGCAACCAGGAGATGAAATGACCGAGTTCGATACCGTAATCCGCCACGGCACGGTGGTCACGGCCTCCGACACCTTCGAGGCCGACGTTGGCATCAGCGAGGGCAAGATCCAGGCCATCGCCAGAAACCTGCCTGCTGGCAAGAGGACCATCGATGCCAAAGGCAAACTGGTGCTGCCCGGCGGCGTTGACGGGCACTGCCATATTGACCAACCTACGTCGGATGGCTCTGTCTGCGCCGATGATTTCTATACCGGCTCAGTGGCTGCAGCCTATGGCGGCACCACCACCATCCTCCCCTTTGCGTGCCAGTTCCGAGGTCAATCCATGCAGTCTGCGGTGGACGATTACCACCGCAGGGCCGCGGGCAAGGCGGTGATCGACTACGCCTTCCACCTGATCGTGAGCGATCCGACCGAGGCATTGATCAAGGTCGATCTGCCGCGCCTGATCAGTGAGGGTTACACCTCGTTCAAGATCTACATGACGTATGACGACATGAAGCTCAACGACCGGCAGATTGTCCAGCTGCTGTCACTGGCGCGCCGCCATGGCGCGATGGCGATGATCCATGCGGAGAATGCCGACCTGATCGCCTGGCTTACCGAAACCTTGCTGGATGAGGGTAAGACCGAACCCCGGTATCACGCCGCGTCGCGCCCCATGCTGGTCGAGCGGGAAGCCACGCACCGGGCCATCAGCATGGCCGAACTGGCTGATGTCCCGATCCTGATCGTGCATGTGTCCGGTCGTGAGGCGGTGCAGCAGATCCACTGGGCACAAGGCCGCGGAATGCGGATCTATGCCGAAACCTGTCCGCAGTACGTGGCACTGACTGAAGACGACCTGGCCCGCCCCGGTTTTGAAGGCGCCAAATGCGTCTGCAGCCCGCCGCCGCGCAACCGGGAGAACCAGTCCGCGATCTGGGATGGCCTGGAAAGCGGCTTGTTCCACATCTTCTCGTCAGACCACGCGCCTTTTCGATACCAGTCCGATACCGGAAAAATGCTCAAGGGCGACTCCACGCCGTTCAACTGGATTCCCAACGGCGTTCCAGGTATCGAGACCCGCCTGCCCATCCTGTTCTCCGAGGGCGTCAAGAAAGGCCGCATCAGCCTGAATCGCTTCGTCGAACTGGTGGCGACCAATCCAGCCAAGATGTACGGCTTGCATCCCCGCAAAGGCACGCTCGCCATTGGCAGTGATGCCGACGTCGTGCTGTTCGATCCGGAGTTGCGCCGCGTCATCCGTGCCGAAAAACTTCACCATAACGTGGACTACACGCCCTATGAAGGCATGGTGGTCGATGGATGGCCGGTGACGGTTCTGTCGCGCGGCGATGTCGTCATCGAGGACCAGAAGCTCGTTGTGGCGGCAGGTCGCGGTGAATATCTTCCCTGCGGCAAACCCGACATGGCGCGTCCCAAGGTCGCCTGATGGAGGCCCGCCGTTTGTCTGTATTCACCGACGGTTCTACATCGACCCTCAAGCGCTTCCGATGGTTGCCGGCTTCGCAGCCCGGCCAGCGATGACGGCACTCCGCAATGTTCCCGGGAAATCCCGTCAGTTGAGCCGGCACCACGGCCCTGCGGAATATGGGGGTGCGTAACCGTGCCCTGTGAAAGGGCTGCCTGTTGCTGCAAGCGCGGGGCGCGCGATGAGACTATCGAGCGTGTCAGCCGCCGCGCCCGCCGGCCGTGCTCGCCGCGAGCCGGTCCAGCAGCCGTTGCTGGTCGCGGCTGAGTTGCGCCGGAAACTTCGGCACCACCATCACGATCTGGTCGGCCTTTTGCCCATCGCCGCGCGAGCGGAATCCCTGGCCCGGCAGCCGGTACACCACCTGTCCGCGTTGCAGCCGCAGCGGCTGCTTGCCCCGCAGCGTGGGCACATCGACCGCCTGGTTGGCGATCCAGCCAAAACCGTCCACTGGCAACTCGCAGCGCACCGTGCCGTCGTCGTCGCGCACCAGCGCGGCATGCGGCAGCAGTTCGACCTGGATATCCAGCGCCACTGTGCGGCCGCGGGCCGGGGCGACGTGGAGCATGTCGCCGTCACGGACATCGGCCGGCAGCCGCACCGAGACGCGGTATCGCGCCAGCTCGGCCTTGCCGCTGCCGGCGCAGGACTGGCATGCGGGCCGCAACTCGCCGCTGCCGTCGCAGTGGGTACACGGCGTGGCCGGGCCGAACCAGCCAAACCAGGTGCGTTCGTGTACCGTGCCCTGGCCCGCGCAGGCGTCGCAATTGTGGGGTTGCAGCGCCCGGCCGGTGCCCGCGCAGCTGTCGCACGACGCGATCACGGTGCCGTGCAGTATCTTGATGCAACCAGTGGCAGCCTCCTCCAGTGTCAGCGGAACTCGCCGGTGGACGGTACGGATCGGGGCAGGTCCGGCGTCCGCCTGCGTCGTCGGCCGTGGCTCTGGCAAACCGCCCTTGGAATGGCGAATGTATTCCAGCGCCCGGTTGATGCGCTGCATGCGCGCCGAGGCCTCGGCATGGCCGTTGCGATCCGGGTGCCAGCGCGATACCAGGGCGCGCCAGGCCGCCTTGGCCTGCGCCAGATCGGCGCCGGGCGGCAGGCCCAGTTCGGCATAAGCATCGTCGACGGTCATGGGTTGGCGCAAGAGTGGTCGAAGACCATGGGTGGTGGAAAAGTCAGAGCCGCTCGATTAGACCATCACCGATGGACAGCAGCCGCATGCGCGCCCGCCCGGCAACCGGATTCTCGGCCACCATCGCAGCGATCCGACGGGCGGCCACCGCGCCTGTGCGGCGGATACACGTGTCGTGTACATTGGTTTTCGCGGCGTGCGCGCCGGCGGATGACGGAACTGCAACTGCGTTCACGCGTGCCATGCGTGCAGTTGTGTTGTGGCAAGATCGTCAAGACCAACCCGGAGATGTTGTGACAAGTGAAAACCACCCGACGGTGCCCTGCCTGGTGCCTGTCAGCATGGGCGGGCACGCCTCGATTGCGCCGCCCCGCGGTGCAATGGCACGGTGTGCCGGCTGCCGCGCAAGGAGGTTTTGATGCCGCCGGTCACGCAAACCCTGCTGATCGCCAACGTGCTGGTGTATTTTGTCGTCCAGCAACTCGGGCCGGCGATCATCGGCCAGTTCGCGTTGTGGCCGTGGGCCAGCGAGCTGTTCCGGCCCTGGCAGTTGATCACCTATGCCTTCCTGCACGGCGGCTTGACCCATCTGGCGTTCAACATGTTCGGTTTGTGGATGTTCGGCGCCGAGCTGGAACGGGTCTGGGGCACGCGTCGCATGCTGCAGTTCTATTTCGTCAGCGTGCTGGTGGCGGCCCTTGCGCAGCTGCTGGTAACCGGCATCCTGGGCTCCAACGCACCGACGGTAGGCGCTTCGGGCGGCCTGTTCGGCCTGCTGATCGGGTTCGCGATGGTGTTCCCGCGGCGCATGATTACGCCGCTGATTCCGCCGATCCCGATGCGCGCCCCGATCTTCGTCGGCCTGTACGGCGCGCTCGAGCTCACATTGGGCGTCACCGGCAGCGCCAGCGGAGTAGCGCATTTCGCGCACCTTGGCGGCTTGCTTGGCGGCTGGCTGACGATGCGTTATTGGCGCGGCCAACCGCCATTCGGTCGCTTCGGCAACTGATCGGCGCGCGGCGCGCCGGCCGACCTCACGGCAGCTTCTGGATCAGCGTGCCCGAGAACAGCACCGGCCCCGTCGGTCCGCCGGCGCTGGGTACACCGCCGCGTGGCTCCAGGCTGATCGCCAGCGCCGATACATCGCGTACGTCGGCCTCGCCCGCGGCCAGGCGCAACAGCTTGTCGCGGTCCAGCACGCCGAGCGAACGCGGGCCACCGCTGGGCGGAATCGCCCACAGCTGCAGTGAGCGGTCGGGTGACTCCTGGTAGTTGCCGACGCGTTGCAGCGTCAGCCGGTTGTTGCGCGGATCGAAGGTCACCAGCATCGATGCCGTCGATTTAGCATCCTGCAATACCGCGACATAGGCATCTTGCGGCACTGCGCGCAATTGGGCCTGCAATTGCGCCACCTCGGCACTGCGTTGCCCGTGCAGGTTCCAGCCGGTAACGACAGCAAGCAGTGTCGCGCAGGCGCCGGCCACCGCTGCGCCGCGCCACCAGCCCAGGCTGGCCCACCACGGTTCCGTCGCCCGGGCGGGTTTGCGCGCACGGGTCATGGCCCGGGCCGGCTGAACCGGACCGTCCTGTTGCGCCTGTTGCGCCTGTAGCGCCCGCTCGATCCGTTGCCACACCTGCGGGTCCGGCGCCTGCTGCCCCTGCAACTCGTTGAGGCTGGCCAATCGTGTCTGCCACAACAGCGCGGCGACACGCACCGACGGATGCTCACGCGCCATGGATTCGAAACGCCGGCGCGCGCCGGC
>CAZADK010000235.1:0-6898 GCA_964483855.1 uncultured Rhodoferax sp. | reverse complement strand
GGCCGATGGTGTAGTGAAACTTGCCCTGCCGGGCCTCGGTCAACGCGTGGGTGACCGGGGCGCGCCCCTGGGCTACGCCCCGGGTTCTCATGATCGATGTGTCAAGCCAGTTCATCGGTGCTCCTGAGGGATGCAACAAAAGACGGTGGGCGTGGCGCCTGCGATGGCTGCCTATATCGCCCGCCCGATGGTGGGCCAGTATATCGATCACCGATGCACAGGCCGGCCCCCTGAACGACAGCAATGGCGGCTTGACGCGCGTGATGCTGGACGAACTCAGTGGCGCAACGTTCTGGACGCCGTTCTCGCCCAGCGTGGGCACCAGGGCGACGGAGCGCCGCGGAACGACGGCGCCGTGGTACACCATCCGTTCGGCCCGGCCATCACGTTGCCAGCCGCGTACACCCGCGGCCGAAGTCCAGGTCGTGGCCAGCATCGGCAAGGCCATTCCAGTGTGTCACGGTGGCGTTCAGGCCGACCGGATCGGCGCCGATCTTCTCGCCCGCCATCATGTGCTGGGCATTGCAGAACCGCCTATTCCCCTTCGGTGGGTGCGCCGACCTCGACGAATACCGGCCCTCCCTCGGTGCGCCGGTACACGCTGTCCGGCACCCAGCAGTGCAGGTGGATGCGCAGGGCGGCCGGGCCTCATAGGCCGCATCGCTGCTGCCGCGGCGTCAGAGCGTGAGAGGCAATCGATTGGGCTTACGACGGAGTGCCCAAGGGCGCTCCGGCCCACCGGGCAATACCCCGCGAATGGCTGTGGTCCGACGCGCGTCGCGCTGGTTGCGGCGCCTGGCCTGGCCCAAGCGATTGCCTCGCACGCGGTCAGAGCCTGGACTGGCCCAAGCGATTGCCTCGCACGCGGTCAGAAGTCGGTGGTGTGCAGGACCACCTGCTGGTCCGTGATGCGGTCGCCGCTGACCGTGAAGGTATCGGTGCCGCGCGTGCCGTCGGCGCGGTCGCCGCGCAGCTCCCAGCGCATGGAGATACGCGTGGCGGTTGCGTTCGGCGGGCCGGGCGCACGATCAAGCCCGTGTACCACCAGCACACTGCTGCCCAGGCGCTTGAGAGCCAGCGCAAAGTACTCCCGCGGAATGACCACGGCGCCTCCACGCGTGATGCGGGCCGCATCGGTGTAGTCGGCAGCCATCAGTTCCGGATCGCCGCAGCGCACAGCCGCGATGTGGGCCTGCACCACGTCGATGGGATCTGCCGTGGCACCCTGCGCACGCAACTGCGACTGCAGGGCCAGAACCGCTGCGCGCGGCGGGCGGCCCTGCGTTGCCGCAGCGCTCACGGGGCGGGGATGAACTTGCCGTCCTTGACCGTGATCAGGATTGGTTCGTAGGTCGGCTCGCGATCAGGCCCGGTGAAGCTGAAGTTGCCCCTGCCGCTGCCCAGTACGACGGGGAAATTGCGCGTGGCGATCACAGCCTCGTTGAGATTCTGGCGGGTGACAGCGCCCTTGACATTGGACAGTGCATGGCCGTAGATCTTGCCGATGGTGTAGCCGACGGCGTTCCACTGGTCGGGGTTGGCGTTGTACTTCTTCTGGAAGTTGGCGACGAAGGTCTTGGCCAGCGCGTCGCCGCGGATCTCGGGGAAGGCGTCGGTGCCGATCAGCGTGCCCTCGACCGCCTTGCCGCCGATCCGCAGGAAACTGGCCGAGGCGGCGGCATTGTTGGCAACGAAGCGCTGGGTGGGTGCGGCGCCGGCCTGCCTGGCCTGCAGAATGATGTTGGCGGCGGCCGAGTCGTTCATGGTGATCATGACAGCATCGGGTTTGAGGCTGGCGATCTTGGTGGAGAGCGCCGAGAAATCGGTCTCGGCCATCATCGCGCTTTCTTCGGGCATGAAGGACACCTTGCCGTCGAGCACCGAGCGGATGACCTTGCTCTGGGCGGCCGCGCCGTCGTTGTCGCGGCTGGCAACTGTCATGATGCTTTTGGGCTTGACCGTGTCCAGTGTGTAGTTGGCAAGTACGGTCATCAGCGTGGTGGGTGAATTCAGCACGCGGTTGGACCAAGGCCCCGCCTTGTTGACCGCCTGCGTGACGGCAATGCCCAGCATCGGGATCTGCAGCTGGTTCACCACGGGCGACACGGCCAGCACGGTGGGCGAGGCGCTCGGGCCGGCGATGGCCATGACCTTGTCGACATTGGCCAGGCGGTTGACCAGCGTGATAGTCTGGTTGGTGTTGGAGCCGTCATCGGCGACCACCAGCTTGATCGTGCGTCCGGGGCCGGCTTCGCTGCCGGCATTGATCTCGTCCACGGCCATCTGGAGACCCCGGACGGCGGCGGTGCCGACGAAGGCATAGACACCGGTGAGCGAGACCGGCACGCCGATCGTGATCTCCTGGGCGCTGGCAGATGAAACTGCGGTGGCAAGCGCGACGGCGGTAAGCATGAAGGGAAGTTTCATGGGGTGTCTCCTGGTGGGGTGGGGCAAATCCAACGATATCGAAGTATTTTAGCCGCGGCGAGCAAGTTATATAGGGGTTTTCCTGGCGAAAATAGCTGGGTGGAGGCGGTGTCTTGGGCTACAGTGCGCGCTACCCTCTCGCGGCTCGATATATCGGTTTCGTTTTTTTGCAGGGTTTCGCGTACAAGGCATGGTGATCGTTCGATGACAATGCAATCGCTGGTGATGGTCGGAGCCGGCATCGAAGGCCTGACCGCGGCGATCACGGCTGCGCAGCCCGGTGTGAATGTCACGCTGGGACTGCTCGTTGGTGGCGCAGCGCCTTGCGCAGGGCCTCCTGACCTTTGGCAGCGGCAGTGTGGCTGCCATGTTCCAGGCCGTATTGCAGCGCAAGGTGCGCGTGCTGCTGGGCCATGCCGCAACTGCCTTGCTCCAATCGGGTGGCGGCGTCACCGGCGTGTGCTGCCAGGGGCCGCAGGGCCGGATGGAGTTGCCGGGCGCGGTGATTGTGACCACCGGGGCGGCAACAGAGGCGGCAACAGTCTGACATGCTGGCACAACAAATACTGAACGGTCTGGTGGTGGGAGGCGTGTATGCGCTTTTCGCGCTGGGCTTCACGCTGGTCTTCGGTATCCACCACCTGATGAATCTCGCGCACGGCGCGGTGTTCATGACCGGCGCCTTCGTGGCGCTGTACAGCGTGCTGGCCGGTTTTCCCCTGTGGACGGGCGTGCTGCTGGCGATCATGGTGTGCGGGCTGTTGTCGGTCGTGATCGAGATCACCGCCTTCCGCCGACTGCGCAAGTCAGGCGAGGCGGAGTTCGGCGCCATCATCTCCACGCTGGGTGCCGACCTGATCATCATGGCCTTCGCGCAGAAGATTTCGGCCTCCGAGGTGCTGCGTTTCCCTTTCGAGACCTTCCCGGTGCGTATCTTCGAGTTCGCCGGTTTGCGGGTGTCGCTGCTGCAGCTGTTCATGGCGGTCTCGGCCTTCGTGCTCATGCTGGTGCTGTTCTGGTATCTCTACCGCACGCCGCTGGGCACGCGTGTGCGGTCGGTCTCGGGCAACGAGCGTGCCGCCGTGCTCTGCGGCGTCAACCCGAACGTGGTGTATTTCCAGACCTTCTTCCTGTCGGGCGCGCTCGCCGGTGCCTCCGGCGTGTTGATCGGCCTGGCCTTCAACTCGATCCAGTACACCATGGGCGAGCCTTTCCTGCTGCGCGGCTTCGTCGTCATCGTGCTCGGCGGCATGGGCAGCATTCCTGGCGCGATGATCGCGGGACTGCTGTTCGGCATGATCCAGACCCTGACGGCTGCCTACCTGCCTGCCGGTCTGACCGACGCGATCATCTTTTCGCTGCTGTTCGTGATTCTGCTGGTGCGGCCGTATGGCCTGTTCGGCAAGGAGACCGCAGGCGCCATGAGGGCCGAGCGATGATCGATTTTCTCAACACCTACCACCACCTGTTCAACGTGTTCCTGATCGGCTCGGGATACGCACTGAGCCAGTGGGTCGTGATGCGTGCCGGCGTCTTTTCGGTGGCGACCGCCGGTCTGGCGTCGATCGGCGCTTACGCGGCCGCCATCCTGACCATGCGCCTGGGCTGGCACTACCTGGCCTCGCTGGTGGCGGCGTCGGTGCTCGGTGCGGCAGTCGGTTTGCTGCTGTCGTGGCCGTTGGCCCGGCTGCGCGGTGTCTTCCAGGCCATTGCCACCCTTGCCTTTGTGCAGGTCGTGATGGCACTGGCCCTGTATTCGGACAACCTCACCGGTGGTGCGATGGGGCTCAACGCCATTCCCAATCTGGTGGGCACCGTCGAAACCCTGGTCTCGCTGTTGCTGGTGGTCTACCTCATGATGGCCATCGGCGCCACCCGCCTGGGCCGTGCCTTCGAGGCGATTCGGCAGAACGAAGCAGTGGCGAGTTCGCTCGGCGTGTCGGTCAATTTTCACCAGGCGCTGGCGTTTGCGATCAGCGGCGCGATTGCTGGCCTGTTTGGCGGCCTGGAGGCGTTCCAGAGCTTCACGCTGTTTCCGGCGACGTTTGGCTTCCCCGCAGTGATTGCGGCACTGTCCTATGTGGTGCTCGGTGGCCGGCGCTCGGTGGCCGGCCCGATCGTCGGCGCCGCGATCCTGCTCGCGCTGCCCGAGTTCTCGCGGCCGCTGGCCGACTACCGCATGGCCTTGTATGGTGCGATCCTGATGCTGGTGATTGCATTCATGCCGCGCGGCATTGTCGATACCGGCCTGCTGGCCCTGCGGCGGCGGCGCATCGCCCGCTCCAGCCCGGCAGAGGCACGCGAATGACGACCCTCGGCATCGACCACGTCTCGAAGAGCTTCGGCGGTGTGCATGCCGTCGCCGACATCAGCATGCAGGTGCCAGCTGGCAAGATCACCGGCCTGATCGGCCCCAACGGCGCAGGCAAGACCACCCTGATCAACCTCATCACCGGCATGCTCGCCGTGTCGGGTGGCCACATCCGCTTCGGCGATCGGGACATCACCCAGGCCCCGGCCCACATGGTCGCGCGCGCCGGCATTGCCCGCACCTTCCAGAATATCCGGCTGCTGGCCGAGGCCAGTGTGATCGACAACGTCATGATCGGTTTCTACCGCCGGGAGACCACGTCCACCCTGGCCAGCCTGCTGGGCCTGCCGGCCGCCCGTGGCGAGACCCGCACGCTGCGTACCCGTGCGCTGGCGCTGCTGGAGCGATTCGGCATGGCACATCTGGCCGAGCACGAAGCAGGTGGACTGGCATATGGTCACCAGCGCCGCGTGGAGATGATGCGCGCGCTGGCCTCGGAGCCGGCGCTGATCCTGCTGGACGAACCCGTGGCCGGCATGAACGACGTAGAGGCCGGTGAACTCGGCGAAGTTTTCTCGGGCCTGGCACGCGCGGGCATGGGGGTGCTGCTGATCGAGCACAACGTGCGTTTCGTGACGCAGTTGTGCCACCAGATCTATGTGCTCGACAGCGGCCGCATGATTGCTTCGGGCACGCCGACCGAGGTGGTCAACAACCCGGCGGTGATCACTGCCTATCTGGGGGCCTGACCGCCGCATCATGAATACGCCGAAGTCCCCACCGCAATCACCCGCCATGCTGGCGGTCACCGGCCTGAGCGCCGCGTACAGCGGCATCAAGGCCCTGCGCAGCGCTTCCCTCACCGTGCGTGAAGGCGAGTTTGTCGCTCTGATCGGGCCCAACGGCGCCGGAAAATCCACCCTGCTGAACTGCCTGAGCGGCGTGGTGCGGCCCACCGGGGGATCGATCCGGTTCATGGGCGAGGAACTGGTGGGTGTCGCTCCCTGGCATGTGTCGCGCAAGGGCCTGTTGCAGGTGCCCGAGGGGCGCCAGGTCCTGCCCAATCTCAGCGTGCGGGAGAATCTGACGCTGGGGGCAACGGCCCTGTCCGGCCGGGCTTCCACCTACACGCTGGAGCGTATCCACGCACTGTTTCCAATCCTCTCCGAGCGCCGGAAACAACGCGCGGGCTCGCTGAGTGGTGGTCAGCAGCAGATGCTGGCCATCGGGCGCGCACTCATGGGTGCACCGCGCCTGCTGCTGCTCGACGAACCAAGTCTGGGGCTGGCACCGGTGATCGTCCTGCAGGTCTTCGAAGCCCTGCGCGCGCTCAATGCCCAGGGTCTGACCATCCTGCTGGTCGAGCAGAACGCGCGCCAGGCGCTGCTGGCCACCGACCGCGCCTACGTCATCGAGCAGGGTCGGGTGGTACACGAAGGACGCAGCGAGGACCTCGCATCGGATCCGGCCATCCTGGCGCATTACCTGGGGCAGGGAGCGAAGGGTGAATAGGCATTTCAAACGCCATGTTTTGTCGTTTCCTGCCGCATGTCCGCCGGCTTGCGGTCTCGTGGGCCGTACCGTTCACCGGCAGTGGTTATCGGGCCCCGAGCACAATCACGACCGGCTGCATCTCGCGACACTGATACCAAAAGGCACGCACTGCGATTGACTGCGCAAATGAAGCCGTTTCGCTGCAGACCGCCCTCAGCCCCGCAAACGAAAAGTTCAAGCGAGACGCGGACTTACGCTTCCAAGGAGGAAAAGTTCGGTCTAATGAGGTGCAAACTGGATTGGGATTGATATCTCGGTAACGGACGCTTCGCATGATGCGAAGCGAGGGTATCCGACGCTGCGCAGCGCCGTCAGGCCCCTCGCCCCAAGTGAGGATGCGTCGGGCAACTCACAGTGAGAGCCTGCGTGCCCCGGCCTCAATCCGCAGCGTACAGCAGACGAATCACGCCACGCACCTGCGCTGCGGTATACGTGTCGATTTTGCCGACCAAGCCAGTCAGACGCGATTTGCTGAGTGTGCGAATCTGGTCCACGGCGATCTCGGAGGGTTTGCCTGCGCAGCTACAGGCAACCCGGCTTGCCCAGTGGGTATGCAACTGGCTCGTGAGCGGGCATACGACGACGGTCTCGATGCGCTGATTCATT
>CAZADK010000234.1:5054-6910 GCA_964483855.1 uncultured Rhodoferax sp. | reverse complement strand
CACCGTCATGGAGAACCCGGGCATGGTCTTCAACCCGACCCCCGACGCAGCCCGTAGACCTTGAACTGCACCGTCGCCAGCTTGCGACCGATCATCCACTCCGGTGCCTGGTCGGCCACCCGGATCGCGACATCGGCATCGCGGCGCGACAGGCTCACATGTTCGCGGGAGGCGATCAGCTCGATGCGCACATCGGGAAAGGCCGAGCGGAACTGCACCAGCACGCCAGGGATCAGCCGTTCGACCAGGATCGAAGCCACTGCCACGCGGACATCGCCGCTGGGCCGCATGTCCTGGCCACGCACGCGCGTCTCGGCCATCTGGGCCTGGGGCTCGAACACCCGCGCCGCCTGTTCGATCTCGTGACCCGCCGGGGTCAGTACGTACCGCCCTCGTGTCCGCTCGAAAAGGCGCGTCTTGAGGCGGGTCTCGACTGCATCGAGCTTGCGCAACACCGTCGAGTGCGTGGTGGCCAGCGCCTGACAGGCCTTGGCCACGCTGCCATGGCGGGCGACCTGCAATACCAGCTGGAAGTCGTTCCAGTCCAGCAGGTGGCGCTGGGCAGGTGGCTTTAGCGCCGGCACTGGCTCGGGCCGTTTGATTTTCATTATTGCAAATGTACTTTATAAATTTGAACGTTTACTTTGCAAAAATCACAATATACACTCGGCTTGAAAAGGTGGGCAGCGGTTTGGCACGGGTCGAACCACCTGCCTCCAACAACCGGAGAAAGACATGAAACGGGTGAGCAATCTCTTGGCGTGGGGCGCACTGGCCATCATCGCAGCCTTGTGTTTCCTGAATTGGCATACGCTCAGCGCGCCGGCGCCACTGGATCTGGTGGTGTGGCAGGGCGAGGCTCCGCTGGGCGTCGTGCTGTTGGCCATGGCAGGCGTGTTGCTCGCGTTCTTCCTGGTCGCCTACCTGCACAACCAGATCAGTTCGCTGCTGGAGCACCGCAAGCTGCTCAAGGAAATCCAGCGCGTCCAGGCCCTGGCGGACAAGGCCGAAGCCTCTCGCATCGAAAACCTGCACCAGCTGATATCGACCGAATTCCGGTTGCTCAACGAGCGCATGGGCTCCGCTACCGTCGTGTCCATGCCATCGCACACCGAGCAGAATCAGCAGCAGCCACTGTCGCTGACTGAACTGGTCGCACGGCGCTGAAACCGCGGCATTTGCGCCGCCGACCTGTCTATCACTCAACCAAGGAGACACGATGACTCTACAAAAACTGGGCCGGCCCGCCCTGGCACTCAGCCTGGCCCTGGTACTTTCGGCATGCGCCGGCAATCCCAAGCTTGAAAGCGCTGGTGAATACATCGACGACACGTTACTGACATCGCGCGTCAAGTCGGTGCTGCTCAACGACCCCAATGTCAGTGGCCTGTCCATCAATGTCGAGACCTTCAAGGGCACGGTGCAATTGGCCGGCTTCGTCAAGACGGTCGCCGAACGCAACCGGGCCATCCAGCTGGCACGGGAGGTCTCGGGCGTCAAGCAGGTCAAGAACGACATCCTGATCCGCTGACAACGAGGCAGCCTCCACTGGTGCACCCGGCGCAATGCCCCGCGTACCGGTCATCCGATTGGAACCACCATGAATATCGACACGACGATGATTTCCGAGCTCGAAACCATCGACACCGCAGCCATCGGCGAACTGACCCGACGCGTGCAGGACATCGACAACAGCTACCGGGCGGTGGCCGAAAAGATGGGACAACTGTACATGTGTGCCGACGAACTCAAGGTCACCTCGCTGACCAAGGGCCTGGACAAGCCCATGCGCAATGCATCGGACAACGAACAGATGTTCGCGGCCTTGCTGGAGGAACTCCAGACCTTCGCGCGCC
>CAZADK010000234.1:2808-4954 GCA_964483855.1 uncultured Rhodoferax sp. | reverse complement strand
ATGCCAGGGAGCGCAGCATTGCCACCGTGACCCGCTCCCACTTCAAGGAGGTAGTCGATGACGATTTTTGCGCGTTACCAGGGTCGATTCGAAGCGGCGCAGGAAGAGGAAATGTCGATCCAGGAGTACCTGGATCTGTGCAAGAAGGATCCCACCGTCTACGCCAGCGTTGCCGAGCGCATGCTCGAGGCCATCGGCCAGCCGGAACTCATCGACACCCGCAGTGACCAGCGCCTGTCGCGCATCTTTGCCAACAAGATGCTGCGCCGCTATCCCAGCTTTGGCGATCTGTACGGCATGGAAGACGCGATTGAACACATCGTGTCCTATTTCCGTCACGCCGCCCAGGGCCTCGAGGAGAAGAAGCAGATCCTGTATCTGCTCGGCCCTGTGGGCGGCGGCAAATCCACGCTGGCCGAAAAACTCAAGTACCTGATCGAGAAGATACCGATCTACGCGATCAAGGGTTCACCGGTGCACGAATCGCCGCTGGGCCTGTTCAATCCGCACGAGGACGGGCCACTGCTGCAGGACGACTACGGCATCGCAAGACGGTACCTCAACACCATCATGAGCCCGTGGGCGGTCAAGCGGCTGCGCGAATACGGCGGCGACATCACGCGGTTCCGTGTCGTGCGCCTGAACCCGTCCGTCCTGTCGCAGGTCGCGGTGGCCAAGACCGAACCGGGCGACGAGAACAACCAGGACATCTCGTCGCTGGTGGGCAAGATCGATATCCGCAAGCTGGAGTCCTATTCGCAGGACGACCCGGATGCTTATTCGTATTCGGGCGGCCTGTGCCTGGCCAACCGCGGTGTGCTGGAGTTCGTCGAGATGTTCAAGGCACCGATCAAGGTCCTGCATCCGCTGCTGACAGCCACGCAGGAGGGCAACTACAAGGGCACCGAGGGCTTCGGCGCCATTCCGTTCGACGGGCTGGTACTGGCGCACTCCAACGAAGCCGAGTGGCTGACGTTCAAGAACAACCGCAACAACGAGGCCTTCCTGGACCGGATCTACATCGTCAAGGTTCCCTACTCGCTGCGCGTGTCGGACGAGATCCACATCTACGAGAAACTGCTGGCCAATTCCTCCTTGTCCGAAGCACCCTGCGCACCCGATACCTTGCGCATGCTGGCGCAGTTCTCGGTCCTGTCGCGCCTCAAGGAGCCGGAGAACTCGAGCATCTACTCCAAGATGCGGGTGTACGATGGAGAAAACCTCAAGGACACCGACCCGAAGGCCAAGAGTTACCAGGAATACCGCGACTTCGCTGGCGTGGACGAAGGCATGACTGGCCTGTCGACGCGATTCGCGTTCAAGATCCTGTCACGGGTGTTCAATTTCGACCATCGCGAGGTGGCAGCCAACCCGGTACACCTGATGTACGTTCTCGAGCAACAGATCGAGCAGGAGCAGTTCGCCCCCGAGGTGGAGGAAAAGCACCTGCGCTCCATCAAGGAGTTCCTGTCGCCGCGTTATGCCGAGTTCATCGGCAAGGAGATCCAGACTGCCTACCTCGAGAGTTATTCCGAATACGGGCAGAACATCTTCGACCGCTACGTCACGTACGCCGACTTCTGGATCCAGGACCAGGAATACCGTGACGTCAACACCGGTGAGATGCTCGACCGCGCCGCACTCAACGACGAACTCGAGAAAATGGAGAAACCCGCCGGCATCTCCAACCCGAAGGACTTCCGCAACGAGGTGGTCAATTTCGTGCTGCGGGCGCGGGCCAGGAACGAGGGCCACAACCCGAGTTGGACCTCCTACGAGAAGTTGCGCGCGGTGATCGAGAAAAAAATGTTCTCCAACACCGAGGACCTGCTGCCAGTGATCTCGTTCAATGCCAAGGCCAGCGCGGACGACCAGAAAAAGCACCAGGACTTCGTCGACCGCATGATCAGCAAGGGCTATACCGAGAAACAGGTCCGGCTGCTGTGCGAGTGGTATTTGCGTGTGCGCAAGTCATCCTGATCGCGCCCGCGCCCAGGACCCGAAATGAGACTGCCCCCACGCTCACTGCGTTCGCTGCCCCCCGAGGGGGCCGTCAGCACCTTCGGAACGGCCGGGCGGCGCGCGATGAGACCCCCACGCTCACTGCGTTCGCTGCCCCCCGAGGGGGCCGTCAGCACCTTCGGAA
>CAZADK010000234.1:2044-2708 GCA_964483855.1 uncultured Rhodoferax sp. | reverse complement strand
CGGCCGGGCGGCGCTGATGACGGTGCGTATCGTCGACCGCAGGTTTGACAGCAAGAACAAGAGCTCGGTCAATCGCGCGCGTTTCATCAAGCGCTTCAAGGGCCAGATCCGCAAGGCCGTGACGGACGCGATCGGCCAGCGCGGTGTACGCGACCTCGACAACGGAGAGAAGATCGGTATTCCGGGCAAGGATATCGAGGAACCGCAGTTCGCGCATGGCCGCGGCGGCGCCTGGGAAACTGTCAACCCCGGCAACGACCGTTTCGCGCAGGGTGATGAAGTCGATCGCCCGCTCGGCGGCGCGGGCAGCGGCTCCGGCCGCGGCTCCGGCCGCGGCCAGACCGGCCGCGAGGGCCAGGGCCTCGATGAGTTCGTCTTCACCCTGACCCGCGACGAATTCCTTGATATCTTCTTCGACGAACTGGCACTGCCCAACATGGTCAAGCGCCAGCTGGCCCGGGTCGACCAGTACAAGCGGGTACGCGCGGGTTACACCCAGAGCGGGGTGCCAACCAACATCAACCTCGGGCGCACGATGCGGGGTGCCGCCGGGCGCAGGATCGCCATCGGGGCGCCCTACGCCGCGCGGCTGCGTGTGCTGGAACTGGAATTGCGCGCGTTGCTGGCAACCCTGCCAGCAACGCGCGCAATTCCAGTTCCAGCA
>CAZADK010000234.1:0-2034 GCA_964483855.1 uncultured Rhodoferax sp. | reverse complement strand
TTGCGCGCGTTGCTGGCAGGGTTGCCAGCAACGATGGCAGCCGAGGACAGTGACCATCCGGCCGTGGTAAGGCTGCGCCGCGAGATCGCACGGCTGCGCGCGCGTATCGAGGCCGTGCCCTTCATCGACACCTTCGACCTGCGGTACAACAACCGGGTGCGAATTCCGCAGCCCACGACTCAGGCGGTGATGTTCTGCCTGCTGGACGTATCGGGCTCGATGGACGAGGAGCGCAAGAACATCGCCAAGCGTTTCTTCATGCTGCTGTACCTGTTCCTGACCCGCAACTACGAACACACCGAGGTGGTGTTCATCCGGCACCACACGATCGCCATGGAAGTGGACGAAGACGACTTCTTCACCTCGCGCGAGACCGGCGGCACCGTCGTGTCGAGCGCGCTCGAACTGATGCGCACCATCATCGCGGAACGGTATCCGAGCAGCAACTGGAACATCTACGGAGCTCAGGCCTCCGACGGCGACAACTGGAACGACGATTCGCCGCGTTGCCGCGCCATCCTGGAGGACGCCCTGCTGCAATGGGTCCAGTATTTCGCCTACATCGAGATCACCGATGGTCCGCCGCAGAACCTGTGGCGCGAATACGAGCGACTGCAGTCCGGCCACCCCGGCGTCTTTGCAATGCAGCGCATTGGCACCGTCAAGGACATCTACCCCGTGTTCCGGGAGCTGTTCCGCAAACGCACGACGGAGGCAACGTGATCATTGCCATGCCCTTGCGCGCACGGACAGCCAAACACCGCGCAAGCGCAGGTGCAGGTGCAGTTGCAGTTGCAGGTGCGGGTGCAGGTGCAGGTGCAAGCGCAAGCGCAAGCGCAGGTGCGGGTGCAGGCGCGCCATGAACGCCAAACGGATCCCGACACTCCCGGGCGGCTCCGAATGGACGATGGAGGCGCTCGAGCAATACGACGCCGCGATCGGTCGTATCGCGCAGCGTTATCGGCTCGACTGTTATCCGCACCTGCTCGAGGTCATCAGCACCGAGCAGATGATGGACGCCTATGCCTCGATCGGCATGCCGGTGTATTACCACCATTGGTCTTTCGGCAAGCATTTCCTGGCCACCGAGAACCGCTACAAACGCGGCCAGATGGGACTGGCCTACGAGATCGTCATCAATTCGGACCCCTGCATCGCCTACCTGATGGACGAAAACACCTTGCCGATGCAGGCGCTGGTGATCGCGCACGCGGCTTACGGGCACAACTCGTTCTTCAAGGGAAACCACCTGTTCCGGCAGTGGACCAGTGCCGATGCGATCGTCGATTACCTGGTGTTCGCCCGCAACTACATCGCCGACTGCGAAGAGCGACACGGCGTGGCGACGGTCGAGCGCGTCATCGATGCCTGCCATGCGCTGCAGAATGTGGGGGTGGATCGCTACAAGCGCTCCTCGCAATTGTCGCTGGCCAAGGAAACCGAGCGGCAGCAGGTGCGTGCCGACTATCTGCAGTCCCAGGTCAACGCCCTGTGGCGCACCTTGCCACCGGCCCTGGAACGCGCCCAGCTGCAGGAAGAAAAGCGCTTTCCCGCCGAGCCCGAGGAAAACCTGCTGTATTTCGTCGAGAAACACGCGCCGCTGCTCGAGCCCTGGCAACGCGAAGTGGTCCGCATCGTGCGCAAGATCGGCCAGTACTTCTACCCGCAGCGCCAGACCCAGGTCATGAACGAAGGCTGGGCGACGTTCTGGCACTACACCTTGCTCAACAGCCTGTACGACGAAGGCGGCGTTTCCGACGGCTTCATGCTCGAGTTCCTGCAGTCGCACACCAACGTGGTCTTCCAGCCTGCCTACAACAGCCCCTACTACACCGGCATCAACCCGTATGCGCTGGGCTTCGCCATGTGGCGCGATATCCGGCGTATCTGCGAACAACCCGACCAGGAGGACCGAGAGTGGTTCCCGGAGATTGCAGGCTCCGACTGGCGCGAGACCTTTGATTTTGCGATGCAAAATTTCAAGGACGAGAGCTTTATCGCCCAGTACCTGTCGCCGCGGCTGATGCGCGAGTT
>CAZADK010000233.1:4133-6922 GCA_964483855.1 uncultured Rhodoferax sp. | reverse complement strand
CCGACGCCTCGGCGTCGGGTGGAAACACCGCACTGGAGGAACGTCCGGACTGCACAGGGCAGCGTAGCAGCTAACGGCTGTCCACTGAAAACCGGGCATGTGTCCGACCGGCAAAACCGGCCGGGCGCGTGAGCGGCATAAGGTGAGGATCAGAGCAACAGAGACGAGTCGCCGCGCCGGGCAACCGACGCGGCGGGTGAAACGGGCAATCTCTACGCGCAGCAATACCAAATAGGCACATGTTGGGACGCGCAGTTCGCTGCGCCCCCTACCCGGGGCCCCCGGGGTGTGTGCGGGTAGGTAGCACCGAGCCGCAGGGTGACCAGCGGCCCAGATTAATGGCAGTCACATGGCGGGCAACCGCCATGCACAGAATCCGGCTTATCGGTGGGCTTCACACTTATCGTTCGGCACGATCACCGGCGTGGCCGCGCAGCGCCGGCCAGGAGAGGCACAGATGACCTATAGCACCGAGGTTCCAGCGATCCGCGGGTTCCATGCCCATGTCTATTTCGGACCCGACACGCTGGCACAGGCGCGCAGCCTGTGCGAGCAGGCCGCGCGAACGTTTCCGGACATCAAGATGGGCCGGGTTCACGAACGCCCGGTAGGGCCGCATCCGGACTGGAGCTGCCAGCTCGCGTTCAAGCCGGAACTGTTCGGCAGTGTGGTCCCCTGGCTGGCGATGCGCCGGGGGCCCCTGGTGGTGTTCATCCACCCGATCAGCAAGAACGACCTGGTCGACCATCGTGACCGGGCATTGTGGATGGGTGCGGTACGTCCGCTGGAGCTGTCCGTGCTGAGCGAAGGATCCGGCAGCTTCGACCTGTAGCCCCGGCACAGGCGCGATCGGGTGCAGGGCGCACTCACCCCATGGGTGAGTCTCGTCGTGGCCAAAACTGTCCGTGTTCATCTGCGTTGCCAGCGCAAATCAAGCAGTCGACCGCCGTTTGCAGGTTCAGTTGCCGGCAGCCATGCTCTCGATGCGCTGCACATGGGCCAGCAGCGAGCGCTTGGCCACCGGCCACATGCGTGGGGGCACGTCGTCATAGGCGCGCTGCACCCAGTCATCCAGCGTCCCGCCCGGATCGGCCTGCATCACACCCAGGATCTTGGCCTCGCGCCGGAGTCGGTGCGCCTTGAGCGCGGCAATGGCGTCGGTGGCCTGGCCGATGACGTACCCGTGCGCTGGCGCGATGAAGTCGATACCGTGCGCGGCGCAGGCAGCACTGAGCTTGTCGAGTGATTCCAGATAGGCGTTCATGTCGCCGTCGGGTGGATCGACCACCGTGGTGCTGCCGTTGAGCACATGGTCGCCGCTGAACAACATCCCGTCCTGCAACAGCACCAGGCACAGGTGATTGGCCGCATGGCCGGGCGTATGGATCACCCGCAGCGTATGCAAGGCCACCCCATCGGCTCCGGCGAGATGCAATTCCTCGCCATCGGCCAGCGCCCGCTCTGGCGTGAAATCGCTGGCAACACGCGCGGTGTCGGCGCTGGGCAGCCCCAGGATCGGTGGGCGTGGTGTACACATCGCCTGCAAAGGAGCGGCGCCGGGGGAGTGATCGGGGTGCGAGTGGGTGCACACGATCATCCGGACCTGGCCACCGGCCGCGCGCCACAGGCGCTCCAGGTGCTGCGTATCCGCCGGCCCCGGATCGATCGCGATGAAGCCGCTGGCTGCATCGCCGACCAGATAGCTGTTGGTGCCCGGCCCGGTCATCGCACCCGGATTCGGCGCGGTCAGGCGCAGAAGGTTGCGCAGCAACGGCACCGGCTGCAGCGACTGCCAGTCCAGGTGGTGCACGATCTGACCATCCGGTGACACCAGCTGCAACTCTGCGTACGGGTGTTCGTGCTCCATGTAGCGTTCTTCCTTGCCGGCGAGCCAGCCCGCCCGCGGGCAACTGGACCACAGCGGCCGCTCGCTCGCCGCGCAGGCCGTGAGAACGTCATCGACACTGGCGTACACCTTCAATCGTTGCAGCGTGCGGATGGTCGGGAAGATCATGAAAAAGGCCCCAGCCGCATGGCGCTCGAGCGCGTCGCCCGGACGCACCCACAGCGGCTCGAACTGCTCGGTCTCGTCGGCCACCGGCAACTGGCCGTCGGGCATGCGCGCGACCAGGAACGGTACGTCGAAGCGCCGCGGCAGGTCGCGATCGGTGATCCAGCGCGCGAGCACGAAGACTGCATCGGCGGCCAGAACCAGACCCTTGGCCGCACACTGCTCAGCGAACGGCGCGTGGCGGTCCAGCGTTGCCAGCAGCGCCGTGTCGGGCCAGGGCGACCTGCATGTGACCGAGGCCATCGCGGCAATCCGCGAGAGTTTCGAAGAGCTGGGTGTCGTGTTGGCGCGCCGGCACGACGGACACTGGCCCGACACGGCGCTGCTGGCAACGCTGGACCGCCACGCGCCGCGCCACATGGTGCGACGCGGCGTCTGCCACGTCGATGCCGCCACCGGGAAACACAAAGGCACCGGGGGCAAAACTGGCGCTGGCCGAGCGCCGTGTCATCAGCACCTCGACGCCTTGCAGGCCATCGCGCAGCAGCAGCACCGTGGCTGCCGGGCGTAGTGGCGCCGGCTCACGCTGGGTATGAAGCAATTGGCTGGATCGGACCATGGCGCATTGTGCCGCCAATCGCCGGCGCGTCGGGGCCATGCCAGCGGTCGCCATCGCGGGCAATCCGGCTGCAGGCGGCGCAATCGTTCAGGGGATAATCCCGCGATGCGAATCCCGTTCACCAAGATGCAGGGCGCCGGCAACGACTTCGTCGTGCTG
>CAZADK010000233.1:0-4123 GCA_964483855.1 uncultured Rhodoferax sp. | reverse complement strand
CTGCTGGGACTGTCGCGCGATCAATACCGCTTCCTGGGGGACCGGCACTTCGGTGTCGGGGCCGACCAGATCCTGAGTGTGCGTGCCGCGCCCGCTGCGGAGTTCGACTTCGAATACGTCATCCACAACGCCGACGGCCAGCAGGTCGAGCATTGCGGCAACGGCGCGCGCTGCTTCCTGGCCTATGTCCATCAGCGCGGCATGACCGACAAGGACACCGTCACCGTCAAGACCATGAACCGGGTGCTCGCGCTGCGCCGCGTCGCCGACGGCCGGGTCACTGTCGATATGGGCGCGCCGGTGTTCGACCTGGCCGCGGTGCCGTTCGACAGCCAAGGCCTGCAGGCGCAACCCGATGGCAACTGGCAGACCTGGGCCCTGCCCCTTCCTGCAGGCGCGTCCGCACCGATGTTGCGCGTGGCGGTGTTGTCGATGGGCAATCCCCATGCGGTCTGTACCGTCGGTGACGTGGCCCAGGCCGACGTGGCGGGCCTGGGCCCCCTGGTCGAACACCACCCGGCTTTTGTCCAGCGTGTCAATGCCGGATTCATGCAGGTACTTGGCCGCTCGTCGATCGCGCTGCGGGTGTTCGAGCGCGGCGCCGGCGAGACGCTGAGCTGCGGCACTGGAGCCTGTGCTGCGGTGGTGGCGGGCATCCGCCTCGGACTGCTCGATGCGCAGGTCGATGTTGCGACACGCGGTGGCCGCCTGACCGTCGGCTGGGACGGCGGCACCAGTGCGGTGATGATGACCGGACCGGCACAGACTGTTTTTGAAGGCGAAATCGAGATACCCGAAACACCATGACCCAAGCATTCACCAACCCGATCACCGAAGACGATATCGCCAACTACCTGGCCAACACGCCCGACTTCTTCGAGCGACACGCCGAACTGCTGGCCAGCGTGCACCTGAGCAGCCCGCACAGCAAACGGGCGGTCAGCCTGCAGGAGCGCCAGGCCGAGATGCTGCGCGACAAGATCAAGGTGCTCGAGCACCGTCTGATGGACATGATCCGCCACGGCAACGAAAACGCGCTGCTGTCGGACCGCCTGCTGCGCTGGTCGGCATCGCTGTTCCAGCACGCCAGCGCCAGCGCGATTCCGGCGCGGATCATCGAACACGTGCGCGACCAGTTCTCGGTGCCGCAGGTCACGATCAAGGTCTGGGGCGTGTCCGATGCCTACAAGGACGCCGACTTCGCCACTGGCGTGAGCGAGGACGCGAAGCTGTTCGCGACCTCGCTCTCCGAACCGTTCTGCGGCGTCAACACCGGCTTCGAGGCAGTCACCTGGCTCGACGACCCGGCGGCGGCGGCCTCGATCGCATTGCTGCCGCTGCGCGATACCAGCGTCGGCGCGATGCAACCTGCGTTCGGGATGCTGGTGTTGTCCTCGCCCGACGGGCAGCGCTACAACAGCGGCATGGGCACCGACTTCCTGCAACATGTCGCCGATATCGCCAGCGCGGCCCTGGGGCGCCTGCGTCAGGACTGAACCGGCCCGTTCGGATGGCACCGCTGCCCGACGATCCCGAACCCGGCCGTGCGCAAGCCGAGCCCGATCCGCTGGTCGAGCGATACCTGGAACACGTCCGCGTCGAAAAGCGGCTGGCGCAGCGCACCGTCACGCTGTACGCGCTGGACCTGGCCCGCCTGGCAGGCCATGCCCGGGAAGCACGTGTCGCGCTGCGGGACGTGCAAAGCCCGCATATCCGCCGCTGGGTCGCGCAGATGCACAGTCGCGGCCGTAGCCCGCGCGGCATTGCGCTGATCCTCTCCGGCTGGCGCAGCTTTTATCGCTGGCTCGGGCGCGAAGGGCTGGTTGACGCCAACCCGGTGCAGGACGTACATGGACCCAAGTCAGCCAAGCCACTGCCCAAGGCGCTGAGCGTCGATGACGCAGTGCAACTGGCCCGGTTCGAGGATGCCGGGCAGGACCCCTGGCTGGAGGCCCGCGACGCAGCCATCGTCGAACTGCTGTACGGAGGCGGCCTGCGCGTCGGCGAATTGATCGGGCTCGACGTGACAGCCGGCGCGCAGGCGCGCGGCTGGCTCGACCTCGCTGAAGGTGAGGCCCACGTGCTGGGCAAAGGATCGAAACGGCGCAGCGTGCCGATCGGCGCCAAGGCGGTACAGGCGGTGCAAGCTTGGCTCGCGCTGCGCGCCGTGGCCCGCCGCGCAGGCGAAGAGAGCGCCCTGTTCATCGGCCGCCACGGCACCCGGCTCAGCGCGCAATCCATCTGGCAACGCCTGCAACGCCGCAGCCAGCGCAGCGGCCTGGCCACGCCGGTGCACCCCCACATGTTGCGCCATTCGTTTGCCAGCCATCTGCTGCAGTCCAGCAGCGACCTGCGCGCGGTGCAAGAATTGCTGGGGCACGCCAACATCAGCACCACGCAGGTCTATACCCGGCTCGACTTCCAGCATCTGGCCAAGGCCTACGACGCGGCACATCCACGTGCGCGCCTCAAGAACCCGCCGAAATAACCCGACCCGGGCGCCGAGGCGCGGCAGCCCAGGCCGCACAATCGCAGCCATGAAAATCCTGCGTCTGCACCCCGGCAAAGAGCGCTCCTTGCTGCGCCGCCATCCCTGGATCTTCGAATCGGCCATCGCCAAGGGCGGCGGCGATGCTGGCGAGACGGTGCGAGTCGAATCCCACGACGGAGAATTCCTGGCCTGGGCCGCGGTCAGCCCGCAGTCGCGTATCCGGGCCCGGGCCTGGAGCTTCGACGTGAACCAGCGCATCGACGCCGATTTCTTCGAGGCCGCCTGCGCCAGCGCGGTCGCGGCACGGCGCCGCTTCGATATCGACAGCGACGCGCTGCGGCTGGTGCACGGCGAATCCGACGGCCTGCCCGGGCTGGTGGTCGATCAATATGGCGATACGCTGGTGGCCCAGTTCCAGTCGGCCGGCGCCGAGCGCTGGAAACCTGCGCTGGCCGACGCCTTGTTGCGGCACTCGGGCGCCGCGCGCCTGTACGAACGCTCCGACACCAGCAGCCGCAAGCTCGAAGGGCTGCAACCGCAGACCGGCTGGCTGCGCGGCGATGGTCCGCTGGACCTGGTGATACGCGAACATGCATGGCAGCTGGGCCTGAACATTGCGCAAGGCCACAAGACCGGCTTTTACCTGGACCAGCGCGACAGCCGGGCAGCTTTCGCCCGCGCCGCGCGACACCAGCGCTGGGGCCAGGTGCTCAACTGTTTCTGCTACACCGGCGGGTTCAGCGTGGCAGCGCTGTACGGCCAGGCCGGCCATGTGACATCGATCGATTCGTCCGCCAGTGCACTGGCGCTGGCGCGCGGCAACCTGGAACGCAACGGTTTTGAGCCCCAACGTTACGAATTGCTGGAGTCCGACGTCAACGCGGCACTGCGCCAGTTCGGTGCCGATGGCCGCAGCTTTGACGCCATCGTGCTGGACCCGCCCAAGTTCGCGCGCACCAGCGCGCATGCCGAGCGGGCCGCCCGTGCCTACAAGGACATCAACCGGCTGGCCCTGAAAATCCTGCGTCCCGGTGGCATGTTGTTCACTTTTTCCTGCTCCGGCGGCATCAGTGTGGACCTGTTCCACAAGATCGTGGCCTCGGCCGGCATCGACGCCGGAGTTGACGGCTACATCATCGGCCACCTTGGCGGCGCGCCCGACCATCCGATGACAATACAGTTCCCGGAAGGCGAATACCTGAAGGGACTGGTTGTCGTGCGCAAATGAGGCCCTTGGGAAGGACCGCTACACTCCCCACCTTGCTTTTTTGTTCCGGCAGCACCACCATGGCCGGTGATCGAAACGCCATTGCAACCCGACAGTCAGGAGTCCAGCATGAGCCTCATCCCCGCCACCATCCTCACCGGCTTTCTCGGCTCGGGCAAGACGACGCTGCTCAAGCGTGTCCTGTCGGAGGCCCACGGCCAGAAAATCGCCATCATCGAAAATGAATTCGGTGAAGAAAACATCGACAACGAGATCCTCGTGTCGGACGTGCAGGAGCAGATCATCCAGATGAGCAATGGCTGCATCTGCTGCACGATCCGCGAAGACCTGCGCACCACGCTGCAAGACCTGGCAGCGAAGAAGCGCCGCGGCGAGCTCGACTTCGACCGCGTCGTCATCGAAAC
>CAZADK010000232.1:0-6951 GCA_964483855.1 uncultured Rhodoferax sp. | reverse complement strand
GAATAGATGCCCTGCGGTGGCCACGCGACCGAATACAGCAGCATCATTCCCTCGGCGGACAGCTTTTTTTCCAGCATCGGCTTTTGTGCCTTGTACAACTTCATTGCCTCGTCGTAGCTGTCGGCCAGGAACGGCATGGCGTCGGCGGCGTAGATCGGCCATTCGTTGGCGAAGTTCGCCAGCAGGATCTCGCCGGCCTGCGCCTGGCCACCTTGCACCGCACGTTTGATTTCCGGCGCCTTGAACAGCGATGCATTGGCATGCACCGTGATCTTGAGTTTTCCGCCCGTGGCCTTGTCCACGTCGTTGGCGAACTCGGTCAACGTGACCGAGTGAAAGTTGGTCGCCGGATAGGCGGCGGGAAGATCCCATTTGGTCTGGGCCATCGCACCGGCAGACATGCCGGTGAGCGCGAATGCCGCGGCGGTGGCGAGGGTACGGCGGGTCATGGTCATGGAAGAACTCCTGGTCGGTGAATACATGCGGTACGCGAACGTTCGAGGACAGGCCTGGCACGCGGCTTTGCCGTCGGGCAGGCCATCGTTTGGGCGCGTGGTCTCGCGATACAGGCGCTGCGCTCCATTTCGCGCATCGCGTCCCCATCGCGCTTGAAGTCTATCGGGTGTGAAGGTAAAGTGTCAATAAATCAAATACGTTTTATCCTTGTTTTGTCGGGCCTTTCAGGGAAATCCCTATGCGCAAAATCGCTAGCAAGCTTCGCACCAGTGCTGTCGCGCCAGCGCGACCTATCGTGTCGTCCTCGCACTTGGTGTCACCGCGCAGCCAGGAAACGTCGGAACTGGAGTTCGGCCTGATCATCGCGTGGAATGCGTTCTCGCGGTGGGCCATTCGATGCATGGCTGCCGCGGGTGTGCCGGACCTGACGATCACCGACGTATTGATCCTGCACCACGTGAATCACCGTGCGCGCAACAAGAAGCTGGCCGACATCTGTTTTGTGCTCAACTACGAGGACACCCATGTGGTGGCCTATTCGCTCAAGAAACTCGTCGGCGCCAGCCTGGTGCACGCCGAGAAGATCGGCAAGGAAGTGCTGTATGCACCGACCGAACAAGGCGAGATCGCGATCGCCCGATATCGCGAGGTGCGCGAGCAATGCCTGATCGGCAATCTGGACGCCGACCTCAACGACAACATCGGGGACGTGGCGCGTACCTTGCGCACCATGTCCGGGCAGTACGACCAGGCGGCCCGTGCCGCGACTTCCTTGTGAACGCAAACGCCGCGCCATGACGCAAGACCCTGCGATGAATCCCGTTGCCGCCGACACCCGCTGGCAATTCTGGATTGACCGGGGTGGCACGTTCACCGATGTGGTCGGCCGCCGGCCCGATGGCTCTCTGGTCACCCACAAGCTGTTGTCGGAGAATCCGGAGCAGTACCCGGATGCGGCGCTGGCCGGCATCCGTCACCTGCTCGGACTTCAGGCACACGAGCCGGTCACGCCCGATCGGGTGCAGTGCGTGAAGATGGGAACCACGGTTGCCACCAATGCCTTGCTCGAACGCAAGGGAGAGCGGACATTGCTGGTGACGACACGCGGATTTCGCGACGCGTTGCGTATCGCCTATCAGAACCGGCCGCGCCTGTTCGATCGACAGATCGTCCTGCCCGAGTTGCTCTACCAGGCCGTGGTCGAGGCAAACGAGCGCATGTCGGCGCACGGCGATGTGGTGCTGGCGCTCGATGAATCGGCCTTGCGTGTGGCGATGCAGGCGCAATTCGCGCTCGGCCTGCGCAGCGTGGCCATCGTGTTCATGCACGGTTACCGTTACACGGATCACGAACGACGCGCCAAACGCATCGCCCGGGAGACCGGCTTCACGCAGATCAGCACCTCCCATGAAGCCAGCCCGATGATGAAGTTCGTCAGCCGGGGCGATACCACGGTGGTCGACGCGTACCTCTCGCCGATTCTGGTCCGTTATGTCGACCGGGTGGCACAGGAGATGCCTGGCGTGCGGTTGTTCTTCATGCAGTCGTCCGGCGGATTGACCGACGCCCATGCGTTCCAGGGCAAGGATGCCATTCTCAGCGGGCCCGCTGGCGGCATCGTCGGCATGGCGCGCACCGCGGCGCTGGCCGGCCACCACAAGGTGATCGGCTTCGACATGGGTGGCACATCGACCGACGTGTCGCACTATGCCGGCGAATTCGAACGCGAGTTCGAGACCCAGGTCGCCGGTGTGCGCATGCGGGCGCCGATGATGAGCATCCATACGGTGGCGGCCGGTGGCGGCTCCATTCTCGCGTTCGATGGCGCGCGCATGCGCGTGGGCCCGGACAGCGCCGGTGCCAATCCGGGGCCGGCCAGTTACCGGCGTGGCGGGCCGCTGGCGGTGACCGATGCGAACCTGATGCTGGGCAAGATCGATCCGCGTTATTTCCCCAAGGTGTTCGGGCCGAAGGCCAATGAAGCTCTGAGCCGGGAGGTGGTGGCCGACCAGTTTGCCGCGCTGGCCAAACGCACCGGCCTGAGCGCGCAAGATAACGCCGAGGGTTTCGTCAATATCGCGGTGCAGCAAATGGCCAATGCGATCAAGAAGATCTCGGTCGCACGCGGCTACGATGTCACCCGGTACACGCTGCAGTGTTTTGGCGGCGCGGGTGGGCAACATGCATGCCTGGTGGCCGATGCGCTTGGCATGACGCGGGTGTTCGTGCATCCGCTGGCCGGGGTGCTCAGCGCTTACGGCATGGGGCTGGCAGACCAGAACGTGATCCGGGAACAGGCGGTCGAGTGCCCGCTGGCGGCGCCGTCGCTACCCGAGATTGTGGCCGTGCTCGATGCGCTGGTTCAGGCCGCCGAAGCCGAGTTGCAGCGCCAGCAGGTCGGCCATGGCGCGGTCCGCACCACGCGCCGGGTGCACGTGCGTTACGAGGGCAGCGACTCCGCGCTTGTCGTGACCTGCCCCGAGCCGGCACTAGACGACGATGCACGGCAGGTGGCGGCCATCGTGGCCGGTTTCGAGGCAGCCTACCGCCAGCGATTTGCCTTCCTGATGCAGGGCAAGGCGATGGTGGTCGAGGCGGTTTCGGTGGAGGCGGTGATTCCGGGCGACGCGCCCGACGAGCCGCGACATGCCCTCCATGTTGCGCGCGCGGTGCCGCGCCGCGAGACGGTGCGCATGTATTCGGGTGGGCAGTGGCATGATGCGGCGCTCGTGGTGCGGGAGGACCTGCGCAGCGGTGATGCCATCGCCGGGCCGGCCATCATTGTCGAGGCCAATGCCACCACCATCGTCGAGCCGGGCTGGCAGGCGCAGCTGACCGAACTCGACCATCTGTTGCTCGAACGCGTGACGCCGCGCACCGCGGTTTTCGCCGCCGGCACGACGGTCGACCCGGTATTGCTCGAGGTGTTCAACAACCTGTTCATGAACATTGCCGAGCAGATGGGGCTGCAATTGCAGAACACGGCGTACTCGGTCAACATCAAGGAGCGTCTGGACTTCAGCTGTGCCTTGTTCAATGCACAAGGCGAGTTGATCGCCAATGCGCCGCACATGCCGGTGCACCTGGGTTCGATGGGCGAGAGCATCAAGACCGTGATCCGCGAGAACGCGCGGAGCATGGCCGATGGCGATGTGTTCGTGCTCAACGATCCGTACCACGGCGGCACCCACCTGCCGGATATCACCGTCATCACGCCGGTCTACCTGGACGGCCGACCGACCTTCCATGTCGGCTCGCGTGGCCACCATGCCGACGTGGGTGGCACCTCACCGGGATCGATGCCGCCGTTCTCGACCCGGATCGACGAGGAGGGCGTTCAGATCAACAATGTCAAGCTGGTCGACCGCGGTGTTCTGCGCGAGGCCGAGATGATCGCCTTGCTCGAGAGCGGCCCGTATCCGTCGCGCAATCCGCAGCAGAACATGGCCGACCTCAAGGCGCAGATCGCGGCCAACGAAAAGGGCGTGCAGGAGCTGCGCAAGATGGTCGGGCAATTCGGGCTGGACGTGGTGCAGGCCTACATGGGCCATGTTCAGGACAATGCCGAGGAATCGGTACGCCGCGTGATCACCCGGCTCAAGGACGGTGCCTTCAACTTGCCGCTGGACAATGGCGCACAGATCCAGGTGGCGATACGGGTCGATGCGACCCAACGCTGCGCAGTGGTTGACTTCACCGGAACCTCGGCGCAGCAGAGCAACAACTTCAACGCGCCGACCGCCGTGTGCATGGCGGCGGTGCTGTATGTGTTCCGCACGCTGGTGGACGACGACATTCCGCTCAATGCCGGCTGCCTCAAGCCGCTGGAAGTGATCATTCCGGCTGGCTCGATGCTGAACCCGGATCCGCCGGCGTCGGTGGTGGCCGGCAACGTGGAAACCTCGACCTGCATCACGAATGCCCTTTACGGCGCGCTCGGTGTGCTGGCGGCCAGCCAGTGCACGATGAACAATTTCACCTTCGGCAATACCCGTCACCAGTATTACGAGACGATCTCGGGCGGGTCGCCGGCAGGCGGCGAACTGGACGGGGATGGACGGCCGGTCAACGGCTTCAACGGCACCAGCGTGGTCCAGACGCACATGACGAATTCCCGGCTGACCGATCCGGAGGTGCTAGAGTTCCGGTACCCGGTTCGGCTCGAGAGTTACGAGATCCGGCAGGGCTCGGGCGGCGCCGGGCACTGGCACGGTGGCGACGGAGGCGTGCGCCGGATCCGTTTTCTCGAGCCGATGACGGCCAGCATCCTGTCCAATGCCCGCACCGTGGCGCCGTTCGGCGTCGCCGGAGGTTTTGCGGGGGCGGTGGGCATCAACCGGGTGGTGCGGGCCGACGGCACGGTCGAACAATTGGCGCACATCGGACAGGCCGAGATGGCGGTTGGTGATATCTTCGAGATTCACACGCCCGGCGGCGGCGGGTTCGGCACACCCGACTGACACGATGCAATGTCCGCGCTGGCGCCAGCACCATGGAGGTGACGATGATCCCCGACGCACTGGACCTCTACCGCTGGATGGCGCGTTACAACGCCTGGTTCAACGATCGGCTGTACGATGCCTGCGAAAGACTCGACGATGCGACCCGCAAGCGCGACAGCGGCGCGTTTTTCGGCTCCATCCACAACACGCTGAACCACTTGATCGTGGCCGACCAGATCTGGCTCCAGCGGCTGCATCAGTGTGGCCTGGACAACGGCTTCGATGCTGCCGCCTTGTCGCCGCAGGTGCTCGACCTGGCGCCAGGCCACGGACTGGCCGAGTCGGCATTCGACGACTGGGCGGCATTGCGCGCCAAGCGCCGCCAACTGGACGATGCCATCGGCCAGTGGCTGGCGGCGATGGCCCCGGAATTTCCTGGTTTCACCATGCAATACGCGAACAGCAAGGGTGTGCAACGCCAGCATCCGGCGTGGCGGGCGATGTCGCATTTTTTCAACCACCAGACGCACCACCGGGGGCAGGTGACGACATTGCTGATGCAGGCCGGCGTCGACGTGGGTGTCACCGACCTGCTGGCCTTGCTCGGGCCGGACCATCCGCACTGAGTACCGGGCCGGGATCTTTTGGTGCTTGCCAGGGGTTGTGCGCGAGCCCTAGTTTTTCGGGCTGGCGCCCGTTGCGGGTTTGGCGTCGATGGCGGGGACGCCGATCTTGAAGCTGGCTCCACCCACCGTCAGGCCTTCGGCCGAAAGCCGCGCCGCGCTGCCCTGGCCCACGCCCTTGATGCGGGCCAGCAGGTCGTTCCAGTCCTTGAACGGGCCTTTCTTGCGCTCGTCCAGGATACGCGACGACATCGCCGGGCCGATACCCTTGATGCCGTCGAGTTCGGCGACACTGGCCTGGTTCACGTCGATGGCGGCGAACGACGTGGTCGCGCCCAACAGGGCCATGGAGATCAGAATCTGCTTGAACATGGTGTTTCCTTTGCATAGTCGGTTGACGGCATTTCATCGTGCACGCCGGTGTTGGCGAACACGGCCTCAGGTTAGGCGAGGCAACGCGCAATCCGGTCGTCCCCTGTCCGTCAAATACATGATGTCCCTGCCGGCCGGACCAGGTGGGCCAGGGGGCTGGCGCCGCGCACATGCGCAGCACAATCGGCGCCTCACGACGAATATCCGCTGTGTTACGCGCCATGAACAAAGTCGATGCCTCCTTGCTCAATATCCTGGTCAAGGACGGCCGGGCCTATTATGTGGATAGCGCCTGGCAACTCGGCATTTCTCGCGCGCACGCGCGAAGCCCACAATCGTCAACAAGGAGTCGGAGCTGTTTACAAATATCATCGGACTCTTATACTTGCATCCCCTCAGCGCTCACGCCTCCCGAAGCTTCATGCCGTGCGTTTCCCTTGTTCGATCTCATCGTTGCGGAAATGTGGAACTGCCGGGCATGGCGCTGATGGCTCCGGCTACCATGCTCACCACGCAATGGGTCGCTCGACTGGCGCACGCGACAGCCGCGCGTCTGTTGCGGCGCCAGTTCGCGTTGTTTCTGGCGCTGATGTCGGCGCGCGTGTTCTGCAGGTTGCGAACAGCGGCATGATTCATTTCTCTTTTAGGACAAAAGCCGCATGACCTGGTCGATTTTGGCGCGCGAGTGTAACGGACACGTGGGTGTGGCGATCGCCAGCCGATTCTTCTGCGTGGGTTCCTTGTGCGTGCACACCCGGCGGGGTGTCGGTGCGATCGCGACCCAGGCCTTGATGAACCCGCTGTACGGCCAGGCCGGGCTCGACCTGCTGGCGCAGGGGCGGCCGGCGTCCGAGGTCATCACGACATTGGTGGCGGGTGATGACGGGCGCGAACAACGCCAGCTCCATGTGTTGCCGATGTATGGTGCCGGCGCCGCCCATACCGGGGCCGAATGCGTCGATTGGTGCTGGCATCTGCTGCGCGACGGTTTCAGTGTGGCTGGCCGCAAACGCCTCGGCGGTGGCCTCGATCACCCGCGCGCCAGCGAGCATGTTGCC
>CAZADK010000231.1:1233-6974 GCA_964483855.1 uncultured Rhodoferax sp. | reverse complement strand
GCGGTAACGCAGCCGTGCGGCCTCGGAGACGATCTGGTCGCAGGCCGGATAAAAATAATCGGCGAACTGCACCTCCACCACCGGACGCAGGCCATAAGCGGCCATGCCGATCGCCGTGCCGACAATACCGCCCTCGGAGATCGGTGCGTCGAACACCCGTGACTTGCCGTATTTGGCCTGCAGCCCCTCGGTGCAGCGGAACACCCCGCCGAAGTAACCCACGTCCTGCCCGTAGACCACGACGTTCTCGTCGCGCCCGAGCATCACGTCCATCGCCGAGCGCAGCGCCTGGATCATGGTCATTTGCATGTCAGTTGCTTCCCAGCAGTTGGCGGCGCTGCATCTGCAGATGCGCGGGTACCGACTCGAATACATCGTCGAACATGGTCGCCGCGTCAGCCATGTGGCCCCCCGCCAGCGAGCCATACGACTCCGCTTTCTTCAGCGCGGCGCCGACCTCGGCGTCCAGTTCCTTGCGCGTGGCCTCGTGTTCATCGGTGGACCATGCGCCCAGCCGTTCCAGGTGCTGCGCCAGCCGGGTGATGGGGTCGCCAAGTGGAAAATGCGACCAGTCGTCAGCCGGACGGTAACGCGAAGGGTCGTCCGACGTGGAGTGGGCACCGCCCCGGTAGGTGACCCATTCGATCAGCGTCGGACCCAGGTTGTTGCGCGCGCGTTCGGCGGCCCAGCAGGACGCGGCATAAACAGCCAGAAAGTCGTTGCCATCGACGCGCAGTGACGCGATGCCGCAGCCGACACCGCGCGCAGCGAAGGTCGTGGCCTCGCCGCCGGCGATGGACTGGAAGGTCGAGATGGCCCACTGGTTATTGACCACGTTCATGATGACCGGCGCCCGGTAGACATGGGCGAAGGTCAGCGCGGTGTGGAAATCGGATTCGGCCGTCGCGCCGTCGCCAATCCAGGCCGATGCGATCTTGCTGTCGCCCTTGATCGCCGAAGCCATGCCCCAGCCCACGGCCTGGATGAACTGGGTGGCCAGGTTGCCCGAGATGCTGAAAAAGCCCGCGCGCTTGTACGAATACATCACCGGCAGCTGGCGCCCCTTCATCGGGTCTTTCGCGTTCGACATCAGCTGGCAGATCATCTCGACCATATCGACGTCATCGCGCGCGAGCAGCAGGCCCTGCTGGCGATAACTGGGGAAATTCATGTCGCCCTCGCGCAGGGCCCGTGCATGCGCGACCGCGATTGCCTCCTCGCCCAGGCACTGCATGTAGAACGAGATCTTCTTCTGCCGCTGGGCGATCAGCATGCGGGTGTCGTAGGCGCGGGTTTTCATCATGGCGCGCAATCCGGCGCGCATCGGCGCGGTGCCGAGGTCGGGCGCCCAGGGGCCCTGGGCCTGGCCATCGCCATCAAGCACCCGGATCAGGCTGTAGGCCAGGTCGCTGGTGCTCGATGGGGTTGCATCCACCGGCGGGCGCCTGACCACCCCGGCCGGCGACAGATGCAGATAGGTGAAATCGGTCTTGTCCCCCGGGCGCGCGGACGGCTCGGGGACATGCAGCCGGATAACTTGCTTGTCTTTCATGGGCTGTTCCTCCTTGCCCCATGCTACTGCCGACAGCGACTGCGTGCAAATCGTTGCATTGGAAACGCAGCACGGGCGCAGCAAGTGCACTTGCGGCAGGCCTGCGGTGTGCAAGCTCTCGGTGGCACTGAGCGGCGATGCAATCCCCTCGCCCTTGGGCAACCCGTCGCGGGCCCCATCGATGGGCTCTCACGCTCTTTGTCGATAATGCGAGGATGAACCAGCCGTTTTCCGTGCAACAACCGGCGCGTGCCGATATCGACCGTTTGAGCGGGCTGGCGCTGCTGCAATTTGGCACCGACTGGTGCGGCCACTGCCGGGCAGCGCAGCCGGTGGTGAACGAGGCGCTGGGCGACTACTCCGAGGTGCGCCACATCAAGGTCGAGGACGGTCCGGGCCGAGTGCTGGGCCGCTCCTACGCCGTCACGTTGTGGCCGACACTCGTGTTCCTGCGCGACGGCCAGGAAATCGGCCGGCTGGTTCGGCCGCTGGCCAGCGAACCGGTGCGCGACATGCTGGCGCGGTTGGCGTCCGACGGGCACTGAGCAGGGCCCAGTGCGCGGGTGACTGGCCAGGCCGTTGCCAGAACCGCGAGGTGCTGACAGCGGTGCGCCGAGTGTGCACCTGCGTAACCGGTGGCTACTGCAGGTGTCTGTGCACCGGTAGCGTGCGTTCTAGGCCATTTCACCAATCTTCCGCACCAAGCGTGGGGTGGGCGCAACACCAACCCACCAAAGGCACTCCTTTGGGTGGGGTTTGTGCACTGCAGCATTGGTGCGCGGATAATCAGGGTTTACCCTAAGTAACTCGACTGCGCGCCACCCGGCGTTGCCATCATCACCATCATGAATCATCTATTTTTTCTCTGGTCCGCCTTGCGTGCCATGACCCAGGCTTACGGCCGGCACTCCGACAGGCAGGAGCAACGCGCCGTCGAGACCTACCTGGCCTCCGTGCAATCGGCCAGCGAGCTGGAGTACCGCGAGCGCCAATGGCTGCGCGCGCACAGCTGATCCAGCACCCGCTTTCATCCCTCCATTTTCTTTGAAGTCCATCATGAGCATCCTGCTTTTCCTCAAGTCCCTGTTCGAGCAGCCTCGTTTCGAGTCCGGCGCCCGTGTCAACCATGTGCGTGGCGGTTCGATCCAGCGCACCGACGGGTATGTTGTCGGTCAGTCCGACCACGGCGTCTGGGTCGAGTGGCCGCGCGGCGGCCGCAGCCTGCTGCCGGGCAGCGAATTGGCCCAGATCGGTTGATTCACCAGGCCGACCAGCCGCCGTCCACGGTCAGGTTTTGCCCGGTAATCCATTTGCCGGCCGTTGACGCGAACAGCGCGACAGCGCCCTTGAGGTCCCGGGGTTCTCCCAGGCGCGCGAGCGGCACCATGTTGCGAAAATTCTCGCGTGTGAACGCATTGAGCGTGGCCTTGGGAATCTGGCCGGGGCTGATGCAGTTCACCGTGATATCGTGCTGTGCCAGTTCGCAGGCCAGCGCCCGCGTCAGGTTCAGGATCGCGCCTTTGGCGGCGTGGTAGGACTGCGTGGAGCGTCTGTAACCCGGCGCATACAGGCGTGGGTCGCTGCCCAGCGTTGCGTGCAGGGAGCCGATCGTGATGATGGCACCGCTGCGCCGGCTCATCATGGCGCGGGCCGCGCATTGCGCGCTGACCAGCGTGCTCGTCACGTTCATGCGCAGGGTCGCCTCCAGGTCGGCCACCGCAATATGCGGGGCCATGTCCACGCCATGCGAGCCGCCCGCATTGCAGACCATGATGTCGAGCCGGCCATGGTCGCGCACGATGTCCCGCACCACCTGCTCCATGGCGGCTTCGTCTGCGGCATCCGCCGCAATCGCGCGTGCCGACAGGCCATCTGCCGTGAGCCCGGCCGCGGCGGCCTGCACCACGTCCTGGCGCCGACCCAGCAGGTAGACGGTGGCACCGAGTTCAGCCAGCCCGGTCGCCATCGCCAGACCCAGGTGGGTGCCGCCGCCGGTGACGACCGCGACCTGCTGGCGCAAGGACAACCAGTCGGGTAGGGGGGGTGGAGTCATGGCTTTGTCGCTCCCGTTGTTCATGCCGCGCGTAATACCCGGCCAGGCTTGGACGCCGTCTGGCGGCCTTGCGCCAGTACAGCCACGCCGTTGACGAATACATGCGACACGCCGCTGGCCTGCTGGCACGGCGCCAGGTAGGTGGCGCGGTCGCGCACCTCGTTGGGGTCGAACACCACGATGTCGGCCGCCTTGCCCGCCGCCAGCGTGCCGCGGTCGTGCATGCGCAGACGTTCGGCCACCCGGCCGCTCATCTTGGCGATCGCGGTGGCCAGATCCAGGTCTTTCAGCTCGCGCACGAAGCGCCCGAGCACCCGGGCCGTGGCGCCGAAGTTGCGCGGATGCGGTTGCCGGGTCCCCTGGTCGAAGCAGATGGCCGAGCCATCCGAACCCATCACCGAATGACGGCAGGCCAGGAAGGTGCGCATGTCCTCCTCGGTCCGGTAGAACAACACGACCATGACGCGGTTGCCGCCTTCGCGGCACAACTCGAGCGTCAGTCGCTCCGGTGACTTGCCTGCCGCTGCCGCTGCCGCCTCGATGCTCTGGCCTTCCCTGGCCCCCAGCAACCCGTCGGTGCGGGCCAGCACCACCCGATCCCACAACCAGGGAATGCGATGGGCCGACCAGCCCAGCGCCAGGTCGGCTTGCGCCCGCGCCATGACCGCCTCGTCGGACAGGCGTTCGCGCATTGCCGCAACGCCGCCTTCCTGGACCCAGGCCGGCAGGTATTGCGTCAAGGCCGAACTCGAAGCGTCGTAGGGGTAGACGTCGAACGCGGCGTCCAGGCCTTGTTGCACGGCCTGCTCGAAACGCTCGGTCCACAACCGGGCACTGCCCCATTCCGAGGGGGTGTTGATGGCCGCATGCGAATATTGCACCCGCGCGCCGGTGGTGCGCCCCAGGTGCAGCGCCTCGTTCAACGGGCCGTAACGATGGTCGTTGCCGACCAGGTCCTTGTCGCGTGCATGCGACGCGTACAGCCGCTGGCGCCGCGCAAGTGTTTCGCACAGGGAAACAAGCTCCTCGGTCGGGGCGTAACGCGACGGCACGTAAGTCAGGCCGGTGGTCAGGCCGAACGCACCCTGGTCCAGCATCGTGCCCAGCAGCGACTGCATGGTCGCCATCTGTTCGGCGCTGGCAGCGGCACTGTCCACGCCCATGGCGGCGATGCGCAACGCGCCATGCCCGACCAGCGGCGCGATATTGACCGCAATGCCACGGCGCTCGGCTTCCTGCCGGTAACCCTCGACGTCGGTCCAGTTCAGCACCAGCGCGTCGTCGCCGATGCCGGCCAGCAGGTCCAGGTGCAGCTGCATGTGCTGCGGGTTGATCGGGAACGGCGAGAAGCCGCAGTTGCCGGTGACCTCGGTCGTGACGCCCTGGCTGACCTTGCTCTGGCCACGCCCGTCGAGCAGCAGGCTGATGTCGGAATGGGTATGGATGTCGATGAATCCCGGTGCCACGACTTGGCCCTGGGCATCGATCACCAGATCGGCATCCACCGTGCTGCCGTCCCCGATGTGGGCGATCAGCCCGCCGCGGATGGCCACATCGGCCAGGCGCGGCGGTGCTCCCGTGCCATCGACCATCTGCGCGCCGCGAATCAACACGTCTGCCTGCATGTCTGCTCCTTGCGGGTCCACGCGCAGGCGGCAAGCCCGCGCCCGGGGAATGACTGGCATGGTATGCCGCGGCGGCGCGTGTGTCACACCCGATGCGGCGCCTGAACCGCTTGACACAGGACCGGGTTAGGCTTATGCCTCGCCTGCGTTGGCCGCGGGTCAACTGCAGCGGGCTGGCGAACGCGCGTCGGCGTCAGGGTCATGGTGCGCTGCCAGCGCGCCTGCAGATGTACGGGGTAAGAATGGTGTCAGCGGTCCGACCCGGCACGGGTACCCCGTATGTCCCGCCGCATGACCGTCGGGCGCACTCCCGCAAAGGAAACCTGCATGCAAACCTCGAACCGACTGCACGCGTCCACGCACCCTTCTGCCACCAGCCTGAGCCGCAGACTGTTCGGCGTGTGCTTGCTGGGGCTGGCTGGCGCCTTGGCGGCCTGTGTCCCGTCGCAACCCGCTCAACCCGCTCAACCCGCTCAACCCGCTCAACCCGCTCAACCCGCTCCACCCGCTC
>CAZADK010000231.1:0-1223 GCA_964483855.1 uncultured Rhodoferax sp. | reverse complement strand
GTACAGGCCACGGGGCCAACAGAGAAGGCGGTGTTTGCCGGTGGCTGCTTCTGGTGTGTCGAGGCCGACTTCGACAAGGTGCCAGGCGTGTTGTCAACCACCTCGGGCTACACCGGCGGCAAGACCGCCAATCCGAGTTACCAGGAGGTTTCCTCCAACATGACCGGCCACGCCGAGGTGGTGGAGATCGTGTTCGATCCGGCCAAGGTCGGTTATGCACAGCTGGTCGAACACTTCTGGCGCACCATCGACCCGACGACCAGGGATCGCCAGTTCTGCGATGTCGGCTCGCCTTACCGCACCGCGATCTTTGCGCAGGACGCCGAGCAATTGCGTATTGCGCAGGCTTCGCGGGCCGCGCTCGAAAAGTCCAAGCCATTCCAGGCGCCGGTGGTGACCGAGGTGGTGAAGGCGGACACGTTCTACCCGGCGGAGGCGTACCACCAGGATTACTACCGCAAGAATCCGGCGCGCTACAACTACTACCGCACGAGTTGTGGCCGCGACGCGCGGCTCAAGCAGTTGTGGGGCGAGGCAGCGGTGTATTGAACGCGGTGGCGCGCTGCCTTGCCGCGACCGGCGTACCTTGTCCGCCACCCTTGGGCGCCCAGGCGTGGGCCCAGGCGATTGCCGCTCACGCTTTGAGCCGGCTCTCATTCATGCGTCGCGACGCAGGATGTCCCCGATCATTGCATCCTTGTCGCGCCATAACTGCTGCACCCAGGCCTGGTATTGCAACCGCACCTCGGCGTCGCCGCCGTAGTCGGCGTTGATCAGGTGCGCCGGAATCGGCAACACCCGGGCGCGCACGACGACGCGGCGCATGCGGCCCTGCAGGAAATGCCAGAACGTGGGTGTGCCCTCGGGGTAGACGATGGTGATGTCCAGGATGGCGCGGAACTTGTCGCCCATGGCATTGAGCGCCAGCGCCATGCCGCCAGCCTTGGGCTTGAGCAGGTGCCTGTAGGGCGATTGCTGGCGCGCATGTTTGGCTGGTGTGAATCGGGTGCCCTCGAGGAAATTCATCACGCTGGTGGGCACCAGCGCAAACTTGGCGCAGGCCCGGCGCGTCGTCTCCTGGTCCTTGCCGCGCATCTCCGGGTGTTTCTTCAGGTACGCCTCGTTGTGCCGGCGCATGAACGGAAAGTCCAGGGCCCACCAGGCCAGGCCCATCACCGGGACCCAGATCAACTGCTGCTTGAGGAAAAACTTCAGCAGGGGAA
>CAZADK010000230.1:0-7025 GCA_964483855.1 uncultured Rhodoferax sp. | reverse complement strand
TAAGTGACAACAAGATTTTGGGAGAGCGGTTCAGGTATCAACGTGCAGGTGGCATACCAGGGCCGGACCCAGGGGAAATTCGAAGTTGTCCGAAGGACACATTTAAGAGGAGCCTGGACGTTCAAGTATTCGTCAATCATCCTCTACGCCATAAATTGGAACAAGAATGAACGCCCGAGCTCTCCTCGACTTTGCTGAACTCGCATTGGCAGGATACGGGCAGTTTGGCGTTGCCGGTCGACCCCCGCTCACAGCCGAACTGACGACACTCAATGAAGATGAGCACGGATTCTCGGTTTCACAAGCGGAGCGTTTTCGCGCTCGGTTTTCATTGGTGACACCGACGTTTGAAGACTCGAAATCTGAGGGCGGCAGTCGACTCACTAGCTTCGACGTGAACGTACTTCAAGGTCGGGTAGAAGACGATGCCGGGAGGATCATTATTTGTTTCCGAGGAACCGGCCAGCAAGACTTAAGTGAATTCCCAAACGACCTGACCTCGGTGCTTGAAAACCTGGCGAACGGCGCGGCCGTCGGTCAGATCGTCCAGATGTTCAATTGGTGGAAGCGTGTCAGTACACCGATCGGAGCCAACGTACAACAGTTCGCGTTGGCAGGGGAGTCAGGGCGATTGATCCGAATTTCGGACACAAAGAGTTCCGGTGAAATTGCGGCCCTGCTCAGTGCAACACCAGGCGCCAGGATCTATGCGACCGGTTCTTCGCTGGGGGGCCACCTGGCGATGGCTTTTGCGAGTCTGTTTGGCGACCAGATCGAACGTGCGGTAGCCTTCAATGCGCCTGGATTCGGCAATTCGGAGGCCCTCGCGCAGATATTTGCGACTTTGGGCGGGCGGGTTCCAACTGCTGGCGATCCTTTGATCACCAATGTTGTTTCATCAGAGGGTTACCTATGGTGGAGTGGGCTGAACCTGATATCGGGATTTCCGTTTGGAAGTTACCCGGGTACCAAGCTGCTGGTTCCGATCGAGGATCAGTTCTTCGGTGACATCGCGGATCCGAAGCCGCACTCGTTCAACCATGACCAACGCCAGATCACCGACGCATTGACGGTGTTCGACATGCTGCAGCGACTCGACCCGTCGCTGACGCTGGACCGGTTCGGCTTGTTGTTGCGCGCGTCGGCCAATGGTCAGAATCGCAGCCTGGAGAACATCGTCGATGCGGTTGAGGCGCTGGTGGGTATCGACCGCGCACCAATGCCGGCTGGCAATGCGTACCGGGACCAGTTGCATGCCGGCGTGCAGCGCCTTGTCGGCGGGGCGCCCGCCCATCCCGACGCCGATAGGCTGTTTGCGTCGATCGCCGGCAATGTCGTGCTGGCGCCGTTGACGAAGGATCTGCTTGCCATCGCTCGCGACGATTTCGGCATGGTTGCGGCGCTGCTGGATTTGAGCCCCCTGTATGTGACGAGCAGCAAGCACAATGCCGCCGAATCGCTGGCGGCATTGGAGGCGTTGTGGCGCCAGACGCGTGGCCCCGACCATGATGCCTGGCTGGCGTTTCGGGCCGCGCCCAACACGGCCGCCTTCTCCCTCCACTGGCTCAGCGACCGCGCCGCCATGATGCAGTTGATCGTCGAGCAGAACCGCTCCGACCTGCCTGATGCATTGCTGATGCAGGGTTCAGCCAATCGGGACTACATTGACCAGGCCACCGGACGAGTCGTGTCCATGCGACTCGGTGTCCCGTTGCCAGGCACCGCCATCGCGAAGGTGGTTTTCGGCGGAGCCACTGGCATTCCCCTGGTCGGCAGCCACGGGAATGACCGTCTGTACGGTGGCGACATGGACGACCAGCTTGAGGGGCTGGCGGGCAACGACCGTCTGGAAGGCGGCCGCGGCGTGGACTGCTACGTGTTCAGCGCCGCATTCGGCAGCGACATCGTCCACGACCTGGATGGATTGGGCGTTATCGAGCTCGATGGCAGGACGCTTGTCGGCGGCAAGGCCTCCGGCTTTGCCAACGAATGGTGGGGCGACGCGGCGAGTGGCGCGTCCGAGCGTTACCTCGTGCGCGACCACAAGGATTCTGCCACCGGAAAGCAGCTGGTCATCACGCGGCCAGGGGATACGGCCAACAGCATCACCGTGAACCATTTCGATCTGGCAGCGGCCACCACGTCAGCCGGCGGTTACCTGGGTATCCGGCTGGACGACAGTCAGCAATGTGTCATCGTGCAGGGCGCGGGCGACGGTGGCGAGGTGCGCACTGGCGTGTTCTGGGACACCGTGGCAAGGACGGTGACCGGCGCCACGGTCATCGGCGAGCGTGGGGCCGCGCTGTTCACGGTGTTTCTGCGCAGCGCGGCGAAGTTCGGCGAGACGGTCACGCTGGGCCTGACAGCATTGGCGGACTCATTCACGCTGGTGCTGGGTGACCGCTTGCTGAGTGCCGCGGGCGCGGTGATTGCGCTGCAGGAGGGGCAGACGCAGGTTTCGTTCGGGTTGCGGCAACAGGCGGACGTATCGGCCAACGCCAGTGCGCAGCTCACTGCCAGCGTCGCTCGCAACGGCCAGGCGGTCAGCTCCAACGCATGGACGATCCAGCTGCAGGATGCCGGTGTGGCGGAGCAGATCCTCATCGGAGACCAGACCTATCGCACCTATGTCAGCACGGCCGACATCCTGCGCGACGGGCGCATCGTGGTGGCCAAGGGGGGCATGGCGTATGTCGCAGGGCCGTCTGACAACCTGGTTCCAGGCGATGGCGTCACGCTTGACGACAACGTCTTGTTTGGATCGCCAGGCAATGACCGGATCGAGGGCTTGTCCGGCAACGATGCCATGGATGGTGGTAGCGGTGACGACATGCTCGACGGTGGCGCTGGCGACGACCTGATCGCTGGCGGATCCGGTTTCAACCAGTTGCTCGGTGGCCCAGGCAATGACTTCATCGCCGGCGCGGCAACGCTCAGCGACCAGCTGCAACAACGGGGTCCGGACGACACCTGGCCAGCCCCCGCCGGAAAGACGGTTCTCGGTCGTGGCGCGACCTGGGGTGTCTACCTCGATGGCCCCGATCTGGCGGTCTGGGACGGTGTGGTGGCCACTGTGGCAGCGCCGGGTGGGAATGTCATCGAAGCCGGCGCGGGCGACGACTTCGTCCTGGCAGGCAACGGGGACGATCGCGTCGATGGTGGCGACGGCAACGACACCCTCGACGGCATGGCCGGGGCCGACATCATCGACGGCGGCGATGGCGACGACCAGATCCGCGGCGACGGCATCGTGGTCGCGGGTTACCTGAACTCGACACCGGCCCCCGTGCACGGTACAGATCTTGTCGACGGCGGCAATGGCAACGATGAGATCCACGGTGGCGGAGCGTCGGATGTGTTGTCGGGCGGCGCCGACGCCGACCGTATCTATGGCGACAGCGGCGGGCGCACCGACGACACGTTCTTCGTGGACCTGGCGCACCACGGCGCCGATACGATTGACGGTGGTGATGGCGACGACTACCTGGAGGGCAATGGCGGTGACGACATGATCTTCGGCGGCGCCGGGGCCGACACCATCTGGGGCGACACGACGGCGAGCAACATCGTGGGCAATGCCGCCGGAATCGGCGTTTTGGCGTTGTCCGCTTTCGCCTACGGCAATGACTCCCTCGATGGCGGGGCAGGTCATGACCGCATCGTTGGCGGCGGGGGTGCAGACACGTTGTTCGGTGCTGCCGGTGACGATGCCTTGTGGGGCGACGAGAGCAACCCAGCCATGCCCGGCCAGTTTCATGGCGCTGACGAACTCGACGGCGGTGACGGCCACGATGTGCTGGTCGGCGGCGGGGGTGGCGACACCTTGATCGGCGGCGCGGGCGACGATCGACTCGACGGCGACGACGCTTTCGGCATTCTCCTGGGCACGTATCACGGTGCGGATTACCTCGATGGCGGCGACGGCGACGATAGCTTGGTCGGTGGGGGCGGAGCCGACGTGTTGTTCGGTGGCAGCGGCAACGACACGCTGGCCGGCGACAGCCCGGCGGGCGACGATGGGGATGCCGCGTTTGACGGCGACGACAGGCTTGACGGTGAGGCGGGCCATGACCGGCTGTTCGGCGGCGCTGGCTCCGATACGCTGTCTGGCGGCAGCGGCAACGACCATCTCGACGGTGGAATAGGTACCGACACCTTGTGGGGCGGCACTGGCGATGACATTTACATCGTCGATGACGTTGGCGATGTGGTCGTCGAATTCGAAGGCGAGGGCGTAGATACCGTGTTCAGTTCGGTCGACATCGCCTTGCCGGACCACATTGAAACCCTGTTCATCACCGGCGAGGCCGCGGTCGCGGTGGTCGGAAACGACCGCGGCAACACCATCGTCGGCAACGGTGCGGCCAACCACATCGTGGGCGGGGCTGGCCATGACACGCTGCGCGGTGGCGGCGGCGCCAATATCCTGCAAGGCGGCAGAGGCGACGATGTGTATGACGTGGACCATGCTGGCGACCAGGTGGTGGAGCGGGAGGACGAAGGATTCGACCGGGTTCACACGACGGTGTCGTACACCTTGCCGGAACACGTCGAGCAGCTGGTGGCCTCGGGATCGGGCAACCTCATGCTGGTTGGAAATACCGGCGACAACAGCATCTTCGGCAACATCGGTGACAACCTGATCTCGGGTGGGGCCGGCAATGATTTCCTGTCGGGCGGCGCGGGCGACGATGTCTACCTGTTTCGCCGCGGCGACGGACACGACACGCTCGACAATGTCGATCTGCGCATGGACACCGCAGATGCGTCTGTGGCCGCTGCCGTGGACACCGTGCGCCTGGGTGACGGCATCGCAACCGGCGAACTTGTTGCCTGGCGCCAGGGCGACGACATGGTGTTGTCGATCCGCGGCACGGCCGACCAACTTGTCGTGCTGGGGCATTTTGCCGCCGAGTCGACCCAGGGTACCCGGGTGCTCGACCAGCGGCTCGATCGTCTGACATTCGCCGATGGACAGGTATGGGACGCCGCGGCCATGCAGACGGCGGTCGACAAGGCGCTGACAAACCAGGCACCTTCGCCACGTTATCCAGTGCCCTCCCTGCACACGCATGCGAATGACCTGTTCGCGTATGTTTTGTCTGCCGATATGTTCGCCGACCCGGACCCGGACGACCTGATCCGCTACGAACTGCGCATGGCCGACGGTGCCGGTTTGCCCGCATGGCTGGTATTCGATCCGGCCACCCTGCGCTTGTCCGGTCGCCCGCTGGTGGTCGATATCGGCAATCTGGATATCGCCGTATGGGCGACCGACAGTTATGGCGTGTCAGGCGGGGCGCTCACCACGCTGACCATCCATCCGATGAACCGCCCGCCTGTGCTCGCGACGCCGGTGCCCGATCGGGCATTGCCTTACCGCGGCGACTTCAGTTTCCAGATTGCCGCCGGTACCTTTGCCGATCCGGACTGGGGTGACGGCTCGCTGCAACTCAGTGCCAGCCTGGCTGACGGCACGCCCGTGCCGTCCTGGCTGGCCTTCGACGCGTCGACGCATACATTCAGCGGTTTTGCCGACCGCGCGGTCGTGCTCGATGTCCAGCTCACCGCGACGGACCAGGGCCAACTGCAGGTGACGGACACATTCCAGGTCGTGGTCGGCGGGCCGGTGGTTGACGGCACCGCGGCAAACGATGTGATGAACACGCCCGGTTCTGGGGGAACCTTGCGCGGCCTGGATGGCCATGACACGCTCACTGGTGGCGCGGGCAACGACATTTTATTCGGTGGCACCGGCGATGACCGTCTGACCGGCGGGCAGGGCAGCAACTACCTCGATGGCGGCGACGGATCGGATGGTCTCATCGCCGGCGAGGACGTGTTCGGCTCCACCGGCAACATCCTGATCGGTGGTGCGGGCAACGACACCCTGCAGGCGAGGTCGTTTGCCGACGACAACCTGTTCGACGGGGGCACCGGCGACGACACCATCACCGGCAGTGGCATGCGCGACAGCTACCGATTCAGCCGGGGTGACGGCAAGGACACCATCGTCGAGCGGGAGACGGCCTGGGGCTACCGCGGCGACGACCTGCTGCTATTCGGCCCGGACATCGCTCCTGGCGACGTTGTCGTGAGCCGCTCGCTGCTCCCGGGACAGGGGAACGACCTGGTGTTCGCCGTGATGGGCGGCGATGACAAGATCACCGTGAAAGACTGGTTTGCGTCGACGCCGACTTTCTCGCACACGGAGAAACGGATCGAACTCGTACGTTTTGCCGATGGCACCATTTGGGGTTCTGCCGAACTGGGCGCGCAGGCGCTGGTGGTGCAGGCGAGTGCAGGCGACGACACCATGTTTGGTTCCGATGGTGACGATGTACTGTTCGCAATGGGCGGCAACGACACCATGAGCGGCGGGCGGGGCCGCAACGTCCTCGATGGCGGCGCCGGCAACGACGTGTTGTATGCCGAGAGCGGCGAATACATCGTCACCCGGTTTCATGCCGGCGGTGTCACGCAACAGACCTTCTGGGGCAGCAACATTTTGCTCGGGGGTGCCGGCAACGACCGCTTGATCGGTGCCGGCTCGGCGCGCAATACGGTGTTCGACGGTGGACCGGGCGACGACACGCTGCAGGGCGGTCGCTACAACGACACCTACCGGTTCGCACTGGGCGACGGTCGCGACACGATCACCGAGGCGTCATCGTTACCGGGTTTCGACGACCTGCTGCAGTTCGGGGTGGGCATTGCGGCGTCCGACATCGGCGTGCACCGGGCGGGCAACGATCTGGTTTTCAGCCATGGCGACGGTCTGGACTCCGTGCGGGTACTCGACGGGTTCTCCAGCCTGGGTCAGCAGATCGAGTCGGTGGTGTTTGCCGACGGATCGCGGTGGGAGCTGGCGGCCATCGCGGCCGTGTTGACGACCGATCGGGTTGGCACGCCAGCCGGTGACACGTTGACCGGCGGCCCTGGCATGGACAAGATGCTGGGATTGGCCGGTGACGATGTGCTGCACGGTCTCGACGGTAACGACACGCTGCACGGCGGCGTAGGCA
>CAZADK010000229.1:0-7029 GCA_964483855.1 uncultured Rhodoferax sp. | reverse complement strand
AAAAAAGGCGAAGATGCAGGGATCCGCATTGGGCATCCACTTCGATCTGGTCACCGATGAAATTGAGGTCGGTAATACGCGCGGAGCACCGATTCAGTATGTCGTCGGCATTACCCCGATGGATCACCGCCGACTGGGGACGCACGATGACAAAAACCGTCGCACCGGCCGGTTGCGTCGCGTCGTCGACCTGCAGCACGCCGAGTGCGGTTTCCACCACGCCGGTCGATCGCACCTTGCCCGGGACCATATTGCTGTGGCCCATGAAGTTTGCCGTAAAGGCCGACGTGGGTTTGAGGTAGATGTCCCTTGGCGCACCGATCTGCACGATCCGTCCGTCGCGCATCAAGGCCACGCGATCCGACATGCTCATGGCCTCCACCTGGTCATGGGTCACGAACATGGTCGTGATTCCCAGCGACTTCACCAGCGCACGCAACTCGCTGCGCATCAGGTCGCGCAACTTTGCGTCCAGGTTGGAAAGCGGCTCATCCAGCAGCAGCAATCTGGGTGTGTGCACCAAGGCCCGCGCAAGTGCGACACGTTGCTGCTGGCCCCCACTCAGCAAGGGCGCCGGCCGGTCAGCCAGGTGGTCCAGCTTGACTCGGGCAAGCGCCTCTCGAACACGCGGTTCTATCTCCGACCTGGCTACCTTGCGCGGCCCGTGTATCAACGGAAACGCGACGTTCTCGAAAACCGTCATGTGCGGCCAGATTGCATACGACTGGAAGACCATGCCAAGGTCGCGCTTGTTCGCAGGAACCATCAGATGGTGTTCAGACGAGAAAACCGTCTGGCCTCCCATGGTGATTTTCCCAGCGCTGGGTACTTCCAACCCGGCAATACATTGCAGCGTCGTGGTCTTGCCGCACCCGGAAGGGCCCAGGAGCGTGAAGAACTCGCCCTGCGCGACGTCGAACGACACACCGTTGAGCGCAGGCTGACTTGCCGGCCCAATGGCCGGAAAGACCTTGGTCAGCGATGCGATCGTAAGAACAGGCTCAGCCACCGCAGGCGGCTCCACTTACTTGGTCGAAGTCAGGAGATCGGTAATTGCCTTGCGGGTTATCGCCCCTTCCTTCACGTCGGTCAAAGCCCGCGGGCTCGCGATGCGCGCGCCGGACTTGGCCTGCTGCGCCTTGACCATGTCGGAGATTGGCGATCCCACGTCACCGACCCGCGGAACCAGTTCGGTCTTGTTGGCTATCGCCACGCCCTCCGTTACCAGCCAGGCCGCAAACAGCCGCGCCGCATTCGGATTTGGCGCGTTCTCGGGGATATAGACATATACCGGCGAGATTGGGATGAAGTCGGCGAACAGCTTGAACTTCTGCGGCTTCTCCGGCGTGCCCGAGCGCGCGGCGGCATGGTAGGTGGTGATTCCGAACGGAGCCTGCCCCACCATGATGGCGCGGCTGACAGCCGGGGTCCCCCGCTCCATCACCGGCTTGTTGGCCAGAAGGCGCCTGGTCATATCCAATGTCTTGTCGCGTCCCAGCAGAAACGCCGTCGAGTCCAGGGGGATGAGAAAGAATGCGTTGACCGCAATCTTGCCTTGCCAGCGCGGGTCCAGCACAGCCTCATAGCTGGCGGGCACCTCGTCGTCCTTGATCAGATCCGGGTTCCACGCAATGCCATAAACGGCATCTAGCACCGGCAACGTGATGCCGCGCAAGTCGGGGATGGCACGATTCATCACTTCGCCAATCTGCGGCAGTTGGCGACCGAACACCTCTACCCACGGATAGGGTTTGATGATCCCGCGCTCGATCAGAACGGATGCCTCCTCGGCGCCACCTGCCCCGACGATATCGATATTGCCCTTGCCACGCCCGAACTCCGCAACCAGTCGGGTCCCGGTCGATACCGAACTCGCAGGCGTCCATTCGGCCTTGAGATTGAGGTTGAACCGTTTGTTGAAGGCTTCGAAAAGGGCCTTGTGGGTTTCGGGAAGCCCCGGACTCGAGACAGTCACGGAAAGCGCGCCCTCACGTTTGGCGCCCTCGAGGACTGATTCGAAAGTGGGGGCCTGCGCATTTGCGGACCCCACTGCCAGCAAGCCGGCCACTGCCAGCACTGCTCGCGCTACGCATGACTTCAACATGGTTTTGTCTCCTTTGAAAGGGTTGATTACTCTGCTACGGGCGAATCGACTTGTTCAAGTTCTTGCTGCCAGAGTTCCATCAGCAACGCATCGCCCCCCTCACCGTCCAGACGGCGAATGCCGTGAGGATCGATCACTTCGCGGATCACACGCAATTCTTCGCCTGTCGGCGCGGCGGTCACGGGTACCTCCCCGACGGGTCTGGGAAGCGCAAATCCCGTTCGCTTTTGCGCGTCGTCGAAGCCGATGCTCGGATGAAGCGACACGATACGCATGGCCCCATTGGCAGGATCAAAATCGTAGACGCCGAGGTCCGATACGACGATTCCAGGCTTGGCCGCATGCGAACCCCATTGCTCGCGTCTTTCGCCGTAACCGAAGCTGCAAACAAAATCGACCTTCTCGACGAAAGACCGTGTCGTCTGTCGCCGCATGTGGTAGCACAGGCGTTCGCATCCCCAAAGGTCGTCTGGCACCCCCCTCGCACCGACCATCTGCACCTTGGGTTTCGCCCAGTCACCGAGCACGGAAATGTTGGATCCACCTTGCCGGTCGATCTGCACCGCGCCGAGCCAGATTTGCAAGCGATTCTGCGCAACCAGGTGAAACATCTCAACCCAGTCCAAGGACATGCGCGAAGTACGGTCCAGGACCCATTCGTCGCATAGCGACTTGGGACTGACGTCCGGATCGGCGACCGCACGGGAAGCCGTCATCAGAAACAGGTCGGGCACCCAGAGTGCTCGGGCAAGCCTGGCTGACAGGTCCGACAGTATCGTTGCCCCCACCCCAATCGCATTTCCCTTGAACTCGCGCGCCATGCGTGCAATCAAGAGTTCCTCCAATGTGTATTCGGCGTTCACTGGTTTCACTCCTGGATCATGTCTTCCAGCCATGCGCGGTCGTTGGCCTTCCTCTGGTACTCGAGGACACGCGGCAGGTCGAATCGGTAGTCTGGAAACATGGCTGTCATTCCAGCCCCATGCGGCGCCTCGATCACGGCATCTACCCAGAGCCGCGAAATGAAGGTGAAGCGGCGCGTCTGGTCGATCGGAAGTGCGTCCACGACCTGTTCGGCGGTGAGTACGGTGCGACGCGACGCGCGCACCATCAGTGAATCCGCGTAGGCGTCGGAATAGATGACGGCATTACCCGCCTTGTCGGCGAGATTGACATGCACGACCGCAACGTCAGGCCTGAGCGCCGACACCCCCAAAAGGGTCTCGCCAGTGAACGGGCAGGCGAATGTCTTGAACGGCGAAGTCGGTGTCGTGACGATGTCGGTTCCCAGCCCGAATCGGGTCGGCAGGAACGGCAGATTCTTTGCGCCCGCCTCGAATGCTGCGAGCATGGTCGCCTCCGAGTATTCGATGACGGGCAATTTGCCTGCCTCGCGCGCTGCGCGAAAGCATGGCGCAAGCCCATAGGCATCGAATCCGACGAATGCAAACGCGAGTCGCCTGGCCCGGCCAAGCCCGATCAGGAGATCAATCTCAGGCCCACCCAGAAAGGTGACCAGGTCTAGATCCGACAGACCGCTGCGCGCGAGCGCCTTTGCCGCCGCCATCGGCTTGCGCTGAATGCCGCCACCGCCAAACGCGATGCGAACGCCGGGGTCGAGGGAAGCGACAAAGGCCTCCATGGTCATTTGCTTTTCCATTGGTCAGGCTTTCATCGGGTCCCGCAAGTCGAGTAGACGAATGACTTTGTTCTGCTGGCCTATCCTGGTGTACTGCGCCAGGGTGTCGCGCTCAACAATCTCTACATCGACACGCACACCCAAGTCCTTGTGAAGTGCATTGCCAAGGTCTTGCGCCAGCGACTGCGGATCGTTGTCCGTGCTTCTTCGCTCTACGCGCACAACCATGGTCTCGCGTCGCCCCAGGTCCTCGCCGACATGACGCACGACACACAGGAACTCACCGGTCGTACGCGGATCCTTGTGAACGGCGTTCTGGCAAGCCAGCGGATAGACATTGGTACCACGCAGCTTGACCATCTCGTCACTGCGACCAAGGAATGTGGAGAGCTTTCGTGTAGCCAGCCCGCAGGCGCACTGCTCGCGTTCGTAGGCAATGAGGCAGTCGCGCAGGTTGTAGCGAATGATGGGGGGAACCGAGCGGTGCAGACTCGTGACCACCAAGTTGCCCCTCGAACCCATTGGCAAAGGCTTGCCCGTTTCGACGTCGGCCAGCTGAATGAATGCGGTGTCCTCGTTGACATGTTTGCGGTCTTGCTCGCGGCACTCGAATGCTAGCAGCCCGGTTTCGTGGGTTCCGTAGTTGTCGTAGACCGGCGCACCCCATGCCTCCTCCAGTTGCTTGCGCAGGTGACCTTCAATATCGGTCCCGAGGAAGGAGTGAATCTGCTTTGTCTTGAGTGAGCGCAGGTCCAGCTTCATTTCACGCGCCACCTCCACGAGGCGCGCAAGGTACTCACCACGTGCGAACCAGCCCGTCGTGCCTAGGGCCTGCGCATACTCCAGTTGCCGTTCCGAGGGAGTTACCGCTCCCGAACCGGTCGTGACAGGTGTGGCACCGAGCCAATGGAAGACCCCATTGAGTGCGCACCAGCCGGCATTGGCGAGCGACATCGTGTAGGTGATTTGGATGATGTCGCCGGGTCTGGCTCCCTGTGCGTAGAGACCCCGCGCCGTCTGGATGCCCTGCACCTCGATCGACAGGGGATCAAACAAGGTCACGCGTGGCAACCCGGTACTTCCACCACTGGTCTGGACCTTGACCGGATGGCGCCTGAAGCCAGCCGCGTCGAATGGATGGTGGCTCCCGAACGGAGGCTTGGCGGCGATCGCATCCTTCAGGTCGTCACTGTTGAACGTCGGGATCTTGTCGATGTCGTCGAGACTGCGAATATCACCCGGCTCCAGCCCCGTCGCCTCCCTGCGGGAGCGGTAGAACCCCGTCTTCCAGGCATCGTTCATCCGTTCCAGAAAACGGCAATTCTGTAAGTCGCGCAGCGCTTCGGCGGAAAGTCGCCCCGACGACTTGCCATAGGCCGGCGGGGGTGGGTACTCTTCTGTCAACGATGCCCAATCGATCGACTGCCAGTAATAGGGAATGGCATCGTCGCCCGTGTCCTGGTGTCCGAGTCGATCCATCATTCGAGGCCTCTAGTACCCAACCGGTGGGGGATTTTCAACCGAGTCCCGGCTGGCGTTGTACCTCGCGTGCTGCAGGCCATGTCGTCCTCTATCGAATCTCTTGATCGGAGTCTATAGTCGCAGTTCCTGCATTACAAACACATATTGCGACTCTTCCTACAATATGGACAGTTCGAGATCTACCGAGGGGGCGCAGAGCCTTCGCCGCGCATTGTTGCTGCTGCGGCTTCTCTCACAGCATCCAGACGACGGCCTGAAGTTGACCACGCTGATTCGCGCGTCCGGATTGTCGCGCTCTACCGTCCACCGTCTGGTGTCGTGCCTGGTGGATGAACATTTTGCAGAGCGCGACCGGCTCACGCACAACTACCGCCTGGGCGTCGATTCAATGCAACTGGGTTTCGCGTCCATGCGTGGCGCGGCACTGATAGGACTATGTCGTCCGCTGATGCAGAAGATCGCGCGGATATCCGGCGATACGGTCTTCCTGGTCGCGCGCCAGGGCGACTACAGCGTTTGCCTGCAACGCGAGGAGGGACACTTTCCGGTCAAGGTCTTCACGACCAACGTTGGCGAGCGCAGATTGCTGGGCTACGGTGCCGGCGGGCTGGCGCTGCTGGCAGCACTTCCAGACAGCGAAATTGCACGCGTCATGGAGCGCAATACTGTGGAATATGCGCAGTCTGGCTTCACCCCTTCGCGCATGGCAGCCGCAGTCAGGAAAGCCCGGTCTGCGGGACACGCCGAGATCGTCGACACCGTCACGAAAGGCGTGTCTGGCGTAGGTTGCACGTTTCGGGCCTCGCCATCCACAGTGGTCGGAGTGAGTATTGGTGCCATCACCTCACGCATGTCTGCCCAACGCAAGAAGGAACTGGGACGACTGCTTCTCGACCATTTCGCTGCGGCGCCTGGAGTGTCGATTTCGGAGCAACGAATCGATGTCTGAATGAATTGTGTTCAGTTGGGCGTTCTACAAGAAGCTCTTGTAGTTGCTTCGCATGCGCGAGGCAGACATGGATGACCCGGTTGGTTGTGCATGGTGTCCCTTCCGTGGCCAACATGGCTCCTTTACGTCGCGTGTCCGCGTGCGTGCTGGGTAGCCGCAGCATCTTGCGGACTTGAACAGTAAAAAGTCCGCAAGAATACTAGCGCTACCACCATGACCGGCTTGCCGTTAGGATACTTCGAAGACGTGGTGCTCCGAGAACTCAAAGCGATTCCCTAGTGTCTGGTCCTGAACTCAAACAACGCCTGGTGGCGATTCTGGCCGCCGATGTAGCCGGGTATTCGCGGTTGATGTCCGTCGATGACCGCGCCACCGTCATGGCGCTTGATGCAGCACGTGCGGTGTTTCGCGCCCAGATTGATGCCAACCAAGGGCGAATTATCGACATGGCGGGCGATTCTGTGCTGGCCGTGTTTGAGACGGCTAAAGGGGCGGTGTCAGCAGCGCTCGCAGTGCAAGGGGAACTGGTGCCCTGCGTAAACGCAACTCCGCGGGATCGCCACATGCAATTTCGCTTTGAAAGCCCCCGGGACCAGGCGGTGGACTTGCACGACCACATCGCACGTGATCACCGCGTCAAAGTTGCGGTGGAGGAAGGCCGCAAGATCGTCAGGGACCGCGCAGCCCGGTTTGAGTCAGCCGACGCCTTGTTCGATGACCTCGAAAAAGCCGGCCGTCCTGGTTGTGGTGATGCACGTCCCTGGTTCGGGCACGGTGTATGGCGGTTCTTGAAAGTGGTAGGTCGCTGGGATCGGACGGTTTCAGAGCTTCGCGGAGCCCAGACCCATGCCGCCA